>JAZLKQ010000435.1:0-21768 GCA_045597745.1 Bacteroidaceae bacterium
CAGAACTCTCTCACATTGCTGCAAGCAAGGTCAGCAGCATCATGGTGATAAGTCAGCCTGGTGCAGAGTACGGCAAAGACGTACAGGCAGTCATTGTCATCCGACTAACTGACGAGAACAAGGACGGACTTAGCATCAACGATGTACTGCGCTTTGACATGACGCATGAATTGTCCACAAACAACGAACTTGACATCAGCTGGAAGAAGAAAGCCTTGACGTTGGGAGCTTTTCTTGCCATCAACGAAGAAAAGAGAACATTTGAGAAGAAGACGTTCAAGTATCACTACAAAGATCAACAACTCATAGACAAAGAAGATGATTCTTTTCAGCATCCAGACATCTACAAGCTCAGGCTGACTGGTAGCATAAACGCCTCGTATGCATTTGACTCCAGCAACAGTCTGTCGTTGCGTTACTCGATGATGAACCTAAAACAGGACCGCACCTTCGTGCCAGAGAATCAGGAGACCAACAGACAGCCAGACAAGCGTCACGATATAGGCATCGAGTACAAAGGCAAGATAGGTGCATGGGACATCGCCTTCGGCAACAACACATTCTTCGACGACATCCATCAGACCATATACAAGCCAACCTCCACAAGCTACTATCTACGTGACGAGTTTGATACACGTACATACATCAAGGCTAACGCTCCATTGTGGAAGGGCGTATTTGTGATTGGTGCTGAACACGAGTACAATGACATGGACGTAGACAAGCATGATGACAATCCTAACTATATAGAATTGGAGAACAGATACCTCGGCACGCACGCTACTCATCCAGACAACACCTGGGCTTTGTTTGCATCTACCAGTCAGAAGTTTGGCAACTGGAATATAGAAGGTGGTCTTCGCTACGAACATAGACGCTCCGTATACAAGCCATGCAAAGACGACGGACTTATGGCGTTTGTCGAGGACGCACGAGCATATATCATGGCAGATCCCGAGAGATTCTACATAGGAGCACTCTTATTAAAGGACGGGCAACTGTCTACACGCCGCGACTTCCTCTACCCTACTCTTCGAGTATCCACCAAGTTGGGCGAATCCACCTTTGCCCTCACTCATTCCCAAAGTAGCGTAAGACCTTACCTCGGACTTACACGTCTCAACACTGCAGATGCTCATATACTCGAAGAGAAGATATTATGGACAGAGAGAGTCTCCACCACCTCACTCGGGTGGAAGTACAGCTGGACAGACCTTACTGCTTCTTATACCAGATACAACCATCCTATATGCAGCACATTCGACGGAGCTACGATGTACAATGCACCTGCCTATGATGCCTTTGACTTCAACGCCATACTCTCGCCTCGCATCGGTATATGGACTCCTGTGCTCAACATCAACACGCACAAGCAATGGTTTGACATGCCTCTGGCTAACGGTAAGAAGAAGCTCCACAAGTTGCTATGCAACGTAAGTCTCAACAACTTCATCGCTCTGCCACAGGATTGGCTTGTAACTATCGGAGCCAACTGGCACAGCAAGGGAGCAGAACGCAACTATTACTACTACAGGACAAACCTCTGCCTCAACGCCTCCATCCAGAAGGAACTGCCACGTCAGGGACTGACCTTCGTACTCAGCGCAGCAAACATACTGAGAGATTCATACATGGACGTCACCCGATACACACAGGCATTCTATCAAATATCCGAAGGTGCACGCGAACAAGAGGTACGTATGGTATCGCTTGCTGTCAAATGGAAATTATAAAGGGAACGATAGGAATTAGGAAGAAAAAACTATTGTCTATGCCATCAGCATACTCCTCCCCTAAAGTAGGGGAGGTGTCCAACGGACGGAGGGGGATTAGTAACTTATATATAATGTAATACTCCCTCCCCCTTCGGGTACTCCCCCTACTTTAGGGTGAGAGTGCCATCCGGACGCTTAGACTACGAGATGTATACTAAAAACACAGGCCAATATTATTGATTGCAACAGCCCCTGCGCATGACATGTTTTATGAGCTTAGTGCATTTTAAGTCGTAAACTCAAAGGGCGAGGCGAAGGCCTATGTTATAAAACGGTTCGTCGGTATATATGTGACCACGTCCAGACAACCTACCAGCATCCTCTTCCCAGCTACCGCCACGAATAACACGAGTAATACTGAACGATGGTCCTGTAGGGTTGACATGAGGGCTACAGCTGTAGTAGCTATCACTAAAAAAATCTTGACACCACTCATTCACATTACCACTCATGTCAAAGATACCGAGCTCGTTTGGTTGCTTTGTTGCGACATCGTGAGTACCATAAGGATTATCTATTCCCTTTTTGTGGTTATTTTCGTTATTGTATAGTTCATCAAACAAATCAATGACAGGACTGTCTTTTCCCATTTTGCAACTATTTTCGTAATACCATGCCACATCGTCAATATTGTTGCTTCCGCTATGCTTATAACCTTTACTCTTATTTCCACCTCTTGCAGCATATTCCCACTCCGCCTCAGTTGGCAGACGAAAGGTCTCACCTGTCAGCTCGTTGAGCTTCTTGATGAACTCCTGGCAGTCTGCCCATGATACTTGTTCCACTGGCTTGTTATCGCCCTTGAAGTATGATGGATTCTTGCCCATTACGGCTTTCCATAGAGCTTGTGTCACTTCTGTTTCGCCTATAAAGTAGTTGCTGAGGGTTACCTGATGGGCTGGCTTCTCACGATTATCTGCATCACTGCCCTGTTCTTTCGTTGCACCCATCATAAAAGTGCCACCTTCTACAAAAATCATATTGAAAGAGACACCATTGACAGTGAATCTACGTATGGGTACACTCTTGCGTTTTACACCAGGCTTTAACACAGTATCAGCATCTAAATACTCTTCAAACAAAGGCATGATGTCGCTGATGCTCTGAGGTCTATCGGCGGGACGTGGTTGCATGGTCTTCTCTACGATTGCCCATGTGTCGGCAGAGACGTAGTCGGGCTTAGATGGTAGCCCGTCTGTCAGTATATCGCTCGCTGGCGGAGGAGTCTTGCCTGTGAGCAACTTATATAGTGTGGCACCAAGCGAATAGATGTCTACGGTAGGAGCGAACTTGCCTACACCGCCTACTTGCGATTGCTCTATTGGCGCATACCCTACGCTGACACCTATAGGAGTCGATGATGTGGCGTCACCAACCTTATCATAGTTTTTCGAAAGACCGAAGTCTATGAGTACGGCTGAGTTGTCACGCCTGCGCAAGAGTATGTTGCCTGGTTTGACATCAAGATGCAGCATCTTCTTAGAGTGCAGATGTTCCAACGCTCGGGCTATCATGCCTGTATAGCGCAATGCCACATCTTCAGAGAGTCTGCCTTTAGTCTCTACAAAGTCCTTGAGTGAGCCTCCTCCGATGTACTCCATCACATAGTATGCTGTATCATTTTCCTCAAACACGTCATATACCTTGATGATATTCGGATGCTGTAGCTTGTGTATATTCTGGGCTTCCTTAATGAACTTCTCCTTATATTTTGCAACATCATTTCTGCTACCCGTCGATGGCACAGACACACGATTGCCACGACCGGTTCTATTGCACAAAGACTTCATGAAGAACTCTTTTACCGTGTACTTTGTGCCATTAGTAGGATTCTGACTAAACTTACCCTTGAGTTTATCCCAGAAAGACACTTTCGCGACTATTAGTCTCTTACCTGAATCATGAGCGTCCGCATCACCTACCGCCAAGTACGTGATGCCGAATCCTCCTTGTCCAAGTACCTGACGTATAGTGTACTTGCCGCCTTTGAGTTTTGTGCCAATCTTAAGATGCGCCATGATGCTATTTGTATTTGTTACCAACGGCAAAGATAACAAGAAATATCAATATGGCATCATGTAACAGGGAGGTTTTTGTAAGGGATGAAATACATCATCTGAAAAGACACGGATAAATAGAAGCATTTGCCTTTATGACTTCTTGCAAATACATGGATATTGACGCTAATAATCAGAGAAGAATGAGGCAAAAGCATTAGATTTTGACAAAAAGTATGTACATTTGCAACAACCAAACTTCAATGACATGTACTCACCATTAGAGCAAGACATAAAGTATCTGCAAGGGGTAGGTCCCAACCGAGCAAAGGTGCTCGAGAAGGAACTGTCCATACGTACTATCGGTGACCTGCTCGTGTACTACCCGTACAAGCATGTGGACAGGAGCCAGATATTTCGTATCAATGAGCTCGACGGCAATATGCCGTACGTGCAGCTGAGGGGTGAGATACTGTCGTTTGAGACGCTCGACGGCGGCAAGGGCAGCAAGATTGTGGCACACTTCTCTGATGGCACTGGGGTGGTAGACCTTGTGTGGTTTCAGGGTGGCAAATGGGCTGTTAAGGCTTACGACTGCCATGTACAGTATATAGTATTTGGCAAACCTACCGTATATGGGCATCGCTACCAGATAGCTCACCCAGAGATAGAACGGGCTGAACTGCTCGACAATGCGTCGATGCACAGCAAGGCGGGACGATTTATGCCGGCGTACAACACTACCGAACGCATGAAGAAGTCAGGGCTCAACTCTCAGACCATCGCCAAGCTCACCGCCAACATGTTTGTCCTGCTCAAAGACACACTCGCCGAGACACTGCCCGACTACATCAGGGACAGGTATCATCTGCTGTCGTACGACGAGGCTATACGTCAGATACACTACCCGACGAATGCAGACATGCTACGTAGGGCGCAGGCAAGACTGAAGTTTGAAGAACTCTTTTACGTCCAGCTCAACATCCTCCGCTATGTACGTGACAGACAGCGCAAGTACACGGGTCTGACCATGAGCCGCATAGGCACTACGTTCAACACATTCTTCTATCAACATCTGCCATTCACCCTGACCGAAGCTCAGAAACGAGTCATCCGTCAGGTGAGGGAGGATATGCGGTCAGGCAAGCAGATGAACCGTCTGCTGCAGGGAGATGTGGGCAGCGGCAAGACGCTCGTGGCGCTGATGTGTATGCTCATCGCCGTAGACAATGGCTTTCAGGCTTGTATCATGGCACCTACCGAGATACTCGCAGAGCAGCATCTGGAGACCATACGCAACTTCCTCGGCGACATGCCTGTACGAGTAGAACTGCTCACGGGCAGCGTCAAGGGCAAGGCACGCCGCACGATACTCGAAGACCTGTCACAGGGCAAGATACACCTGCTCGTAGGTACTCATGCACTGATAGAAGACGGAGTGGTGTTTGACCGACTGGGACTTGTGGTCATAGACGAACAGCACCGATTTGGTGTTGCACAGCGTGCCAAACTGTGGCAGAAGAGCGACACCCCACCGCATGTACTTGTCATGACCGCCACACCTATACCACGTACTCTCGCCATGACTCTATATGGCGACCTGGACGTGAGCGTGATAGACGAACTGCCACCGGGACGTAAGCCAATACAGACCATTCACAAGTTTGACGCTCACCGCAAGTCCATCAACATGCTGCTTGACCGCGAGCTACGTCTCGGCAGACAGGCATACGTGGTATATCCGCTCATCAAGGAGAGCGAATCGCTCGATGAGGTCAAGGATCTCGAGATGGGCTATCAGCAGGTATGCCACGACTTCCCTCAATACAAGGTCAGCATGGTGCATGGCAAGATGAAGCCTGCTGAGAAAGATGCGGAGATGCAACGCTTTGCCAATGGAGAGACGCAGATCATGGTAGCTACGACAGTCATCGAGGTTGGTGTCAACGTGCCTAATGCCTCTGTCATGGTGATAGAGAATGCCGAACGCTTTGGTCTCAGCCAGCTTCATCAGCTGAGAGGAAGAGTAGGCCGAGGAGCGGATCAGTCTTATTGTATATTGGTGAGCAAATACAAGATAAGCAACGACACTCGCAAACGTATACAGATCATGGTAGATTCGACCGATGGATTTGAAATAGCCGAATATGACCTGAAGCTACGTGGACCGGGCGACCTCGAGGGTACTCAGCAGAGCGGTATGGCGTTTGATCTCAAGATAGCCAACATAGCACGTGACGGCCAGCTCCTGCAACTTGCTCGCGACTGTGCCGCTGAAGTCATAGATGATGACCCTAACGAGGAGAACCCTCTCAACGATATTCTTTGGTTCCGTCTTCGAGAACTACGCAAGACCAACATCAACTGGGGAGCAATATCATAGGCTCACATATACTTACAAGGGCATAGCCGTTGAGGTTATGCCCTTGTAAGTATATGTGGTGACTGATACGTCTGTCGTCAACTATGCCAGCACTTCTGCTATACGCATGTCATACGGAGTTGTTATCTTAATATTCTCACGATTACCCTCGACAAGAGTGACATCATGGCCAAAGGTTTCGACCACCGAAGCGTCGTCTGTAAAGAAGTCTGTATATGGTTGACTGTATGCCTGACGCAACAGCGAAGCATCAAAGACCTGAGGTGTCTGTACCAGACGGTATTCGCTACGGGCGACAGTATGGCTGACGGTATCATCTGCCGGTATGTGACGCAGTGTCTCAAACACGTCTATCACTGGCACGACAGCTCCTGACGAAGCAGCAGTGTCATAGCAACGTCCTATCACGCCTATGCTGACAAACGGGCGCACGCCATCATGTACTCCGATGAGCTCAACGTCATCATCCACCTTGCCTATACCGCTCTTGACCGAATGAAAACGTGTATCGCCCCCATCCGCCACCACATGCGAAATGTCAAATCCGTATTGCTGACACAACTCCTTCCAGTACTCCTGCTGTGACTTTGGCAACACGAGCACTATCTGCATGTCGGAAGAATAATCGTAAAAGCGCTTGATGGTACGCATCAGTATAGGCATACCTCCAACAGGCAGAAACTGCTTTGGCACTTCTCCACCCATGCGCAGTCCCTTGCCTCCTGCTACTATGACAATAGCCTTCTTCATCTACTTGAGGTCGTAGTACATCATGCCCTTTCTCAATCCCTCCTCTACGTCTGCACCGCAATAGTGACGGACGATAGTGTATCCGAGGTCGAGTGCCGCTGCAGGACCTTTACCCGTGAAGATGTTGCCATCTACCTGAACAAGAGACGCTGTGTATTCTGCACCTTCGAGTTGGTCGTCAAATCCCGGATAGCATGTAGCCTTCTTGCCTTTGAGAATACCAAGATGACCGTACACCATAGGTGCTGCACAGATAGCTGCAAGAGTCTTACCTGCCTCATAATGAGCCATGATAGCACTGCATAGTCCCTCGTGAGCATCAAGATTGGCAGCTCCAGGCATACCTCCAGGCAGGAAGAGCATATCTGCCGATGTATAGTCATTGTCCGCAAAGAGCGTGTCTGCTACCATCTTGACACCATGCGCACTCTCTACTATCAGGCTATCACCCATGATTGATACTGTCACCACCTCGAGCCCAGCTCTACGGCATACATCAATTACTCCCAATGCTTCGACATCCTCGAAGCCATCTGCTAAAAATGCGTATATCATTTGAGTTCTTATTAGTTTATGAGTTTGTTACGTTACTGAGTTTGTGAATGTTGTTTACCTATTTGTGCAGGAACGTAGAATAAATCCTACCTCAACTTAAACTTATAGGTAATCGTTCCCTTCTCGTTTTCGCTATTGCCTGCAGAGAATGTAGAACTCTTTGCTGCCGCAATAGCAGCATTGCGCAAAGCCTGGCTCGTAGTTGTGGCACTACGTATGTTTGCACTTGTAACCTTACCTGCTGCATTGACCACAATATCCACGATGACGGTACCTTCTGTGGTCTTGTCAGCATATACAGGACGAGTAAGGCTCTTCACCGAACGTGAGCCACTGTACGAAGCTTCTCCATTGCCACCAGCACCAAGACCGCCGTTATTGCTATTGCCTACAGCAGAACCCTGCGATCCGCTACCGACACCAGTACCATTGCTTCCGCTATTGCCAGCCTTACCAAATGCTCCTGCCACACGACTGTTGGCTGCAGCCTTGGCGGCTTCTTCCTCAGCCTTCTTCTTGGCAGCAAGTTCGGCTCTTGCCTTATCTTCCTCAGCCTTCTTGCGAGCAGCCTCTGCCTCAGCCTTCTTGCGAGTAGCCTCTGCTTCAGCCTTAGCCTTTGCATCAGCGGCAGCCTTCTTTGCTGCAGCTATCGATTCCTCGTTTGGTTGAGTAACCAACGGCTTAGCCTTTGACTCAGGAGCCTTAGATTCTTTTGCCACTGTACGAGCCTTAGACTCAGCTGTGACAGCCTGCCGCTTCGTGCCCACATCTGGAACTTCCGCCTTAGGCGCTCTGCTGTCAGTACCACTCGCCTCGCTCACGTCACCCTGCTGAGTAGGTTTGCTCTCCACGTCACTCTGCACCTCACCACCAGATGGCTGTACGGACTCTGGGAGAGGTTCGGGCTCAGGTTCCGGTTCTTCTACCTGTTCCTCAAGCTCCACGAGTATAGCATCTTCGTCTTGTGGCGGCACGGACGCACTGAGCGAGACAAACATGAACACCAACAACAGCAAGGCATGTACACCAAGCGCTATAAGTGCAGATATTATCTTTCGTCTTTTACTATTGTCTTCCATACGTCTGAGTTTGTGAGTTGATAGTTTGTAAGTTCTTGAGTTGTCGAAACCTAAAAACTATAACATCAGTTGGATGGTGGGCGTGTAGCCAACACCATCTTGAAGTGATTCTCATTGGCGACATTGAGCACCTCCACTATATTCTTATAAGGCACGCTCTCGTCAGCATAGAGCGACACAAACAAGTCTGTAGAGTCATTGACTCCAGCCTTGAGCACCTCCGGCAACTGCTCGAGCGTGACAGGACGTTCGTCTGCGTTGCCAACAGCCGCATATATCTTGAGGTCCTTGTCTATCACCACATGGCTGACACTCTTGGCTGTCGTCTGCTTCTTGCTCTGAGGCAACAGCACCTTGATAGCATTAGGAGCCACCATCGTGCTGGTAATCATGAAGAAGATAAGCAACAGGAAGATGATGTCGGTCATTGACGACATGCTAAATGTCGGTGATATCTTTGTTCTTCGTTTTAGCATAACTTACTCCTCGTTCATCAAGTCCATAAATGATAGAGACTTGCGCTCTATCTCGTTGACCACTCCATCTACCTTTGCCACGAGATAGTTGTATGCAAAGAGAGCGATGATACCTACGATAAGACCGCCTACAGTAGTGACCATAGCCTGATAGATACCGCTTGACAGGAGGCTGATATCGAGGTTACCTCCAGCGTTTGCCATCTGCCAGAAAGCCTCAACCATACCTATCACCGTACCGAGAAATCCTATCATTGGTGCACCACCTGCAATGGTAGCAAGTACAGGGAGACGCTTCTCAAGCAGAGCAACCTCGAGGTTGCCGGTATTCTCGATTGCCGCCTGTATCTCTGATGCTGGACGGCCAATACGAGTGATGCCTCTCTCTATGATACGGGAATATGGAGTGTTGGTCACGCGACAGTAGTTGACTGCCGAACGGATGTCGTTAGACTTGATGTAGTCGCGTATGCGGTCCATAAACTGCCTGTCATCCTTTGCAGCAGCACGGATAGCGATAAAGCGCTCAGTAAAGATGTAGATTGCAACGATAGATAGTACGGCGAGTACTATCATGATCCAGCCACCTTGCTTGGCCAGTTCGAGAATAGATAGTTCTTGCATTATTGAAGATTTATTGATTAGAGTTTCGCTGTATAGTAGAATTTTGTTGTATATTTGTGCCGTAATAAGTAGTTTGCTACTCACAAGTCAGCAGTTACGGTGCAAAAGTAAGATTTTTTTCTGACGAACCGACAACTACAAGACTAAAATAGAAAGAAATATTGTAAAAATATGTCAACACGAAAGATTAAGATAGCTCTTTTCGGCAATGTATATCAGGAACGCAAGTCTGCTGCCGTGCAAAAGCTGTTTGCCGTAGCTACCGAGCGTCACATAGACCTTGCCATACCGGAGGCGTTCCATTCATTTCTCGTCGATGGTCTTAAGATAAATGTTCCGCCATGCGAGATAATAAGAGACGACAACTTCTCAGCCGACATCGTAGTATGTATGGGAGGTGACGGCACATTCCTCGACGTGGCGAGTCGTGTAGGCAAGAAGCAGATACCTATACTCGGCGTCAATACGGGCAGGCTCGGTTTTCTGGCTTCTTTCTCTCCGGAAAACATTGAAGAGGCTATCGAAGACGTGTTGGCAGGCAACTACAATATCGAGGACCGCTCTGTGCTCCAGATATCGTGCGACGAGCATCCACTTGTCGGCTATCCATACGCACTCAATGAGATTGCTATCCTCAAGCACGACATCTCGTCCATGATCACCATACACACAAGTATCAACGACGAATACCTCACCAACTACCAGGCCGACGGTCTCATCGTAGGTACACCTACAGGCTCTACCGCATATAGCCTCAGCGTAGGCGGGCCAATCATAGTACCACAGAGCGACACCATATCGCTCACACCCGTAGCACCCCACAGTCTCAACATGCGTCCTCTAGTGCTATGCGACAACGCAGAGATTGTGCTACGTGTAGAGAGCAGAAGCCGAAGCTTCCTCGTATCTCTCGACGGACGAAGCCAGAGCTACGATGACGGCATACATCTACGCATACGCAAGGCGCCATATATAGTCAAGGTGGTGACACGTCACGGGCAGAGCTTCTTCTCTACCATACGCCGTAAGATGATGTGGGGAGCGGACAGCAGAAGGTGAATAGCCCCCCCAGCCCCCAAGGGGGGGAGCTATGATAGAGCTTAGGGATAATGCATCATAAAAACCAATATCTTTCTGTCATCACTGAATAAACAAATCGTCAAAAGCAACTTTGAAGTATACTACACGTAAGATAGCGTCTTGGCTCTTCAAGTACAACAAGGTATGCCGTAAGCAAGCCACCATCAATGCCGTAGCTGGATTGCTACAGGTCGGGCTTGGTCTGGCGGCGGTAGAAGTACAACGTAGGGTGCTCGATATTGCCACAGGCAGTGCTGAAGGCAATATCACGCTGTTCGTGTGCCTGTTTGTCGCTATCTATATAGGCGAACTCGCCATCAACATTTGCGTCACATGGCTTCGTGCCGTACTGGGTGTCAAGACTCAAAATCATGCGCAACAGGCATTCTTCGACCGCATACTACGAGGCAAATGGAACGGCGTCAACAAGATGCACAGCGGTGATGTCCTCAATCGACTCTTTGGCGACGTCAGCGACATCGTCAATCTTCTCACCGAAGTAGTGCCTGCTCTCGTCACGTCGTTGGTACTGTTTGTCTGCTCATTCGTCTACCTCCTTGAGATGAATGCCACCATGGCATACATCATCATCATCGTATCGCCGGCATTCGCTCTATTGTCCAAACTCTACTTCCGCAAGATGCGTCGCATAGTGCGCAAGATAAAGGACAGCAACAGCAGTCTGCAAGCCATCATACAGGAGACGATACTACACAAGATGGTGGTCAAGGTGCTGGAGCAAGGTTCGGCGATGGTCAACAACCTTGCTACAAGGCAACAACTGCTGCGCACTCAGATCAAGGCAAGAGCACGATTTGCCATATACTCAAAGGTGCTGATAAGCGTAGGATTTACTGGTGCATTCATCACGGGATTTGCATGGGGACTGTTCCAACTGCATGACGGCATTATCACCGTCGGCGTCCTGATGGCATTCACACAGCTCTTCAACCGCATACGTGCATCTATCCTCGACCTCATACGCCTGTTGCCTACCCTTGTCAACAGCTTTACTTCTGCCGAACGACTTATAGAGCTCGAAGAACTGCCACTCGAAGAACAACTGCCTCCTGTACATATCGACGGCAAGGTAGGAGTACGATTTACGGACATCGATTACCAATACACTGAGAGTGGACGCAAGGTACTCAGACACTTCAGCCACGACTTCACGCCAGGTTCATTTACCGCCATCCTCGGAGAGACGGGAGCCGGAAAGACCACTCTCATACGCATCATGCTATCGCTCATAGAGGCAAACAAGGGTGAGGCATACCTATACAACGAAGATGGCGACAAGGTGCAGATATCCACTGCGACACGTTGCAACTTCTCGTATGTTCCACAGGGCAACACGCTATTCAGCGGCACCATACGCGACAACCTCCTGCTTGGCAACCCTGATGCCACTACTGCACAGATGCACGAGGCACTACGTATAGCAATGGCAGACTTTGTCCTCGAACTGCCAGAGGGCATTTACACTGTATGCGGCGAACAGGGAGGCGGTCTCTCAGAAGGGCAGGCTCAACGTATAGCCATAGCAAGGTCCATACTCCGACCATGCAGTGTCCTGCTCTTGGACGAAGCTACTTCAGCCCTTGACATCAAGACGGAGCGCAACCTTCTTGAGAATATAAAGAAGCACTTCGCCGATACGACAGTCATATTCGTCACTCATCGACTTGCCGTGGCTGACTTCACGTCAGAGCAGTTTACTATGGTACGTCAGAAGTGATATAT
This sequence comes from Bacteroidaceae bacterium, assembly GCA_045597745.1. GTDB lineage: Bacteria > Bacteroidota > Bacteroidia > Bacteroidales > Bacteroidaceae > Minthosoma. Next base: position 12,463 of record JAZLKQ010000435.1, read on the forward strand.
AAACGTGATAAAAAGGCAATCGACCGCATGACCAGAATCAGTCATGCGGTCGATTAGTTTTAGACATACGGTCGACGAGCCTTAGACATACGTATGACGAGCCTTAGACATACGTATGATGAAACTTAGACATACGCTTGTCAAAACGCCATTTGTGCGGCCGTCTCAATCGAGATGACCGCACGAATTGATTTGATACCTATATTGGTTGAATGATTGCTACCGCTTTAGTCAGGCAAGGAGATATGCTCTCTACCCTACCGTCTTGCCGCCCATGATGTCGATAAGTTCGTTGGTTATGGCCTGCTGACGAGTCTTGTTGTATAGCAGAGTGAGTTCTTGCAACAGTTCCTTGGCGTTGTCATCAGCCGTCTGCATAGCAAGCATACGTGCCGCATGTTCTGACGTGATGGCGTCAAGCAGCACCGCATGGATATCTGCTGTCAGCATACGTGGATATACATCGGCATAGAGTTGCGATGCCGATGGCTCGGTGATATACTGCATATCTGCTGACGTGGTCTCTGCAAGCTGCGGACGCTGTACTGGCACGATATGAGAGGTGATGACCTGTGTGCCCATACTCTTGAAGTGATGGTACAGTATCTCTACCGTGTCTATCTCGCCTCTGTCATACCGGCTGCACACATAGTCCATGATATTGTGTGCGTAGGATATGGACGAGTCCTTGCCCAGCTTCTCCACATAGTCCATAAAGTCTGCACTATATGCAACCTCCATCTTCTGCAGTTCGTGTGCTACCTTCTTGCCTATCGGCATGATATGCAGGGGTATATTCTGTTGCTTATAATGGTCTATACGTCTGCGTAGAGCCTTGGCTATATTGCTGTTGAATGCGCCACATAGTCCTGACGATGAAGATATAGGTATCAGGATAGTCCCCTTTGCATTGCCGGACGATGCACCATGGTCCTGCACATCTTCGCCATTCCATACATCATCGTCAGATACAGAATGTGCCGATTGTCCAAGACTGCTCACAATGTCCCTGAGACTATCAGCATAGAGCAGGAAGTCCTGAGACACGTTTTGTGTGCGATGCAGTTTTGCAGACGCCACCATACGCATGGCAGACGTTATCTTCTGCGTGCTCTGCACAGAGGCTATTCGAGCCTTAATCTCTTTTAAGCTTGCCATATATACTATCTTATAAGCTCCTCGTCACTACTTCACCTCGACAGCCACCTTCTCAAGTATCTCCGTCACGTTGTCATCTATCTTGCCTGCCTTGAGCACATCAAGCACATCCTCACGATGGAGCGTGCGCAGCATATTGAGGAACTTGGTCTCATACTCTCCTACTTCCTCCTCAGATATGTCACGGAGCAGTCCATGTGTGCCAAGATACAGTATGGCTATCTGTTCCTCGACCGGCATAGGATGGTACTGCTTCTGTATAAGCAGGCGTGAGTTCTTGCGTCCCTTGTCTATAGTAAATGCTGTGACTGGATCCATGTCACCACCAAACTTAGAGAAGCTTTCGAGTTCTCTATACTGTGCCTGGTCTATCTTGAGCGTGCCGGCAACTTTCTTCATAGCCTTAAGCTGGGCATTACCACCCACACGGCTCACGGATATACCTACGTTGATAGCAGGACGTACACCCTGATTGAAGAGGTTGGTCTCAAGGAATATCTGACCATCTGTGATAGATATGACGTTGGTAGGGATGTATGCGCTTACATCTCCCGCCTGAGTCTCGATGATAGGGAGTGCAGTAAGTGAGCCTCCGCCCTTGACCTTGCCGACGAGGCTGTCCGGGAGGTCGTTCATGCGCTCTGCAACTTCCTGCTGTGAGATAATCTTTGCTGAACGCTCAAGCAAACGAGAGTGGAGGTAGAATATATCGCCAGGATATGCTTCACGACCGGAAGGTCGCTTGAGGATAAGCGACACCTCGCGATATGCCACAGCCTGCTTTGACAGGTCATCATACACCACAAGTGCATGGCGACCCGTATCGCGGAAATACTCGCCTATGGCGGCACCTGCAAATGGTGCGAAATACTGCATGGCTGCAGGATCGCTGGCTGTTGCACTGACCACTACGGTATAGTCCATCGCTCCCTTTTCGGCAAGTGTGTTGACTATCGTAGCTACGGTACTACCCTTCTGACCTACCGCCACATATATACAATATACGGGATTGCCAGCCTCGTAGTTGGCACGCTGATTGATTATGGTATCTATGGCGATGGCAGTCTTGCCCGTCTGACGGTCACCGATGATGAGCTCGCGCTGTCCGCGTCCTATCGGTATCATGGCATCCACCGCCTTGAGGCCTGTCTGCAGAGGTTCGTTGACTGGCTGGCGGAAGATGACTCCAGGAGCCTTGCGCTCAAGTGGCATGAGTACTGTCTCACCCTCTATGTTGCCCTTGCCGTCGATAGGCTGTCCGAGCGTGTTGACCACTCTGCCCACCATAGACTCGCCCACTGGTATAGACGCTATCCTGCCTGTGCGCTTGACTATGTCGCCCTCTTCGATATTGTCCGTCGGGCCAAGCAATACAGCACCGACATTGTCTTCCTCAAGATTCATGACAATGGCTTCCATGCCATTATCAAACTGTAGGAGCTCGCCTGCCTCAGCGTTGCGCAGTCCGTATGCACGCACCACTCCATCGCTTACCTGCAGTATGGTGCCGACCTCGGCTTCTGAGCCTATGGCGTCATCATTCTCCATGTCGGCAAGCTGCTGGCGCAACATTGCTGTTACTTCGCTTACTTTTATCTGTTCATTATTCATAATACATGATTCTTAATAAGTGTGAGACTCAAGGTGTGACATTCACTTCTTGGTCAATCGTCTCCTGATACTCTCCAGTCGAGTGGCATAACTATAGTCATATCTCGTATCGTCGATCTGCAGACGGAATCCACCTATCAGACCTGGATTGACCTTTGTCTCACACTCCACCTTGCGGTGGGTCCTGGCTGATATGATAGCGGTCACCCGATCGATTACCTCACTATCCATAGCTACCGCCGTCTCAAATACCACCTTGTCTATCTTGTAGTACTCTCTGTACAGGTCTTGATACACGAATATCATAGTGCGGATATGCTCTTCTCTACGGTGCAGAAGCAACAACTTGAGGAAGCGTGTATAGAGTGTCGACACGTAGCTCTCCGACTTAGGTGCCTTGCCTGCATGAGCCCAAACACCTGCATTGACTCCCGATGCCGTGACAAGCAGCCTAAACTTGCTCTCGCTTGAGACACGAGGATTCTGGAGCGTAATCACAAACTGCGGCTCGCTCTTTATGCACTCATAGAGCATACCAAGGTGTTCGTAGACTTCCTTGTCTACAAACTGAGCACGTGCTTCCTCAAATAGTGCACGGGCATATCGTGTGGCTATACTGCCGTTTGTCATACTATCCTGCTGTTACTTCAAGTTTTCCACCATCTGGCTGACAGCCTTACGCTGTGCCTCATCAGAGCCCACCTTCTCGCGCACTATCATCTCCGCCACCTTGATAGCCAAGTCTGCCACCTCAGTCCTCACGTCGCGCATAGCTGCTTCCTTCTCGCTCTGTATGCGCTGAGCAGCCGCTTCAGCAATCTGAGTTGCACGTTCGGTAGCCTCAGCTTCAGCCTTTGCCAGTATCTGCTGTCTCTCAGTCATAGCGTCTGCTAATATCTGCTGTTGCTTTGCCTTAGCATCAGCAAGCAGGCGTTCACCTTCTGCCTGTATGTCTGACAGACGGGCATTCGCCTCCTTGGCAGACTGCAACGACAGCTCGATAAACTCCTGTCTCTTCTTGATGGCACCTGTAATGACAGGAAAACCAAACTTTGCCAACAAGAAGAATACTATGACAAACGATATTACCATCCAGAAGAGTAACCCTGGATCTGGCGTCAATAGATTCATCTTTTTCTTATGCTTACTATTTCGTTTACTTCAATGCGATAAGCAGACATACTACTACAGCAAACAAAGCAACACCCTCGATGAATGCTGATGTAAGAATCATAGATGTACGGATATCGCCCGCTGCAGATGGCTGACGAGCAATGCTCTCTACTGATGACTTACCGATGTTGCCAATACCAAAAGCTGCACCGATCACTGCGATAGCTGCACCAAGAGCAGCACCTGCCTGTGCGAGGCCTGCGCCTCCAATTGCTTCAAGAATCATAATTCGTTGTTTTGTTGTTATGTTATTATAATTGATTATTATATCTCGTACTTGACACGACACCTACTCGTTGTGCGCCATTCCTATAAACGTAGCTGTAAGCATGGTAAATACATACGCCTGCAAGAACGCCACCATAAGTTCAAGGCAATTCATGAAGAGGCAAAAGAGTATGCCCACCACCGACATGGAACTATTCATTGCCGCACCCATCGGTGCTGTGATAAATATGAGGCAAGTAAGTGCCAATATCACTATATGACCTGCCAATATGTTGGCAAAGAGACGTATAGTCAATGAGAATGGTTTGGTAAATACACCTATAAACTCAATGACAGGCATGAGAGGTATAGCCTTGAGAAATATAGGTACGTCGGGCCAGAAGATGCTCTTGTAATAGCCCTTTGGAGCAAAGAAATTGATTGCAACAAATGAAGTCAACGCAAGTGTTGCAGTCACAGCAATATTGCCTGTAAGGTTGGCTCCACCTGGGAATACTGGTATGAGTCCCAGTATATTGCATGTCAATATAAAGAAGAATATCGTAAGCAGATAGTACGAGAACTTCTCATATCCATGTCCTATGCTCGCCTTTATCACGTCTTGTTCGACGAAATTAATCATCACCTCCATTGCACCGACAAATCCTCCCGGTGCCCTCTTCTCTCCATTACGCCTATACCAAGACGCAAGTCCTAATATTACGCTGCAGAGTATGATGCATACGATGAACAGCTGAAGTACATTCTTCGTAATGCTTATGTCAAATGGACGTACGCCCTGAGCATCTACTATCTTGCCCTCATTATCACCTTCCTTCGCTATATGATACCCATCTACCGCCCCGCCATCTTCGAGTCTATCGGACATGAAGGTGGTGACACCGTTGCCGTCTATCAATATACATGGCAATGGTATCTTGCAGTCGCCTGCTATGTGCCATTCGTACGAATCGCCAAGATGCTCAAAGATCACCTCCGATACATCAAAGCTCTCTGTCTGCTCCGCTTCCTGTGCATGGACAGGCAGAGACAGGCACATCGTCAGACACATTATTATATATAGGTATATTATACGTAACATATACAAATGCTATTTACTTCCATTTCGTCTTGTCACCACGGCAGTCTCTATGCCAAGGTTGACCAGATAATAAGCCATCGCACATACAGCGAACTCCACCTTTGCGTCTACAGTACGGCGCACGTCATTCTCAGGATCAAGTGTGAGGTACAGTACGATAAAGGCAAGAGTCACGACGAGTTTGACCATCTTGGCTATCATATATACCCTGAACCACTTTTTGCCGTCGACACTTGCACTGTCCATCTTGTCCTGATGACGCTCTACTACAAATGACATCACCATCTCCATCAACCAATACAGGCCGATAATCGCTGGATACCAATCAAACCAATAGTGCGGAAACCACATCTTGCAGGCTACGCCGAGCAATATGCCGACGACTCCGACTATGGTTGCATACAACTGTAACTTTACTCGCATACGGCTGTCACTATATTATTTTCTACCCTAAGCACACCATTGCCGCAAGCTATCGACTGCACATCTGTCACGATGGAGCCTTGGCACACTGCAGCAATCATAGGAGCATGACCATCAAGTATCTCCATGAGTCCTGTGGTGGAGGCAAACTGTACTCGTCTTACCTCGCCCTCATACTGCTTGCCTTGGGGAGTTATTATCTGTAATATCATCTTAGTGTCTTAGTATCGCTTGTCACTTATACACAATATCGTTGCTCGACGTGTCAGTTGACTACGAGTTGACCATCGACTGCAACTTCTTTGCCTTCTCAATAGCCTCTTCTATCGTGCCCACATTGAGGAACGCCTGCTCTGGCAGTTCGTCACATTCGCCATCGAGTATCATCCTGAATCCCCTGATGGTGTCCTCTATGCTGACCATCACGCCCGGCACACCAGTAAACTGCTGAGCTACGGCAAACGGCTGACTCAAGAATCTCTGTACTCGTCTTGCACGGCTCACCGTAAGCTTGTCCTCGTCTGAGAGCTCCTCCATACCGAGGATAGATATGATGTCCTGCAGCTCCTTGTTACGCTGCAAGATCTGTTTCACTCGCTGAGCAATATTGTAATGCTCTTCGCCGACGACGTTAGGATCAAGTATTCGTGAAGTACTGTCGAGTGGGTCTACAGCAGGATAGATGCCGAGTTCGGCAATCTTACGATTGAGCACTGTAGTAGCGTCGAGGTGCGAGAATGTAGTAGCTGGTGCAGGGTCGGTCAAGTCGTCGGCTGGCACATATACAGCCTGTACAGATGTGATAGAGCCATTCTTCGTACTTGTGATACGTTCCTGCATCTTACCCATCTCCGAAGCGAGGGTTGGCTGATAACCCACTGCCGACGGCATTCGTCCGAGCAATGCACTTACCTCTGAGCCCGCCTGTGTAAATCGGAATATATTGTCGATAAAGAGCAGAATATCTCCTCCCTTGCCTGCACCATTGCCGTCGCGGAAACTCTCTGCAACCGTCAGTCCAGACAATGCTACACTGGCACGGGCACCTGGAGGCTCATTCATCTGACCGAAGACAAGGCTCACCTGGCTCTTCTTTAACTCTTCTTCATCTATCAGCGAAAGGTCCCAATGGCCTTCATCCATTGCTTCCTTAAACTTGTCACCATACCTTATCACGCCACTCTCTATCATCTCACGCAGGAGGTCATTACCTTCACGTGTACGCTCTCCTACACCTGTAAATACGGAGAATCCGCCGTTCTTCTTGGCGACATTGTTGATAAGTTCCTGTATAAGCACAGTCTTGCCTACGCCTGCACCGCCAAAAAGTCCAATCTTACCACCCTTAGCGTATGGTTCAAGGAGGTCTATCACCTTGATACCGGTATAGAGTACTTCCTGTGCAGGGCTCAGTTCCTCAAACTTAGGAGCTTCTCTGTGTATAGGCAGAGCGCCCTCACGTGACAGGTCTGACATGCCGTCTATCGGGTCACCGCTGACATTCATCAGACGACCCTTCACCTGTTCGCCTACAGGCATGGTGATAGGATGACCAAGAGCTGAGACATCCATGCCACGACGCAAGCCATCTGTAGAGTCCATCGCTACACACCTCACCGTATTCTCGCCGAGATGCTGCTGTACCTCTATCACCAAGCGACGGCGTTCGTCTCGACAGATGGTCAGTGCCTCATGTATGCGAGGCAGTTTCTCACCGCCAAACTTCACGTCCACTACAGGACCAATGACCTGCGATATCTTTCCTTTAAGTTCCATCATTATTATATACAGTATTACCTGATGTTATGTTCTGGATGCAAAAGTGCGAAAAAAAATGTTTCGATGTATCAATCGCTCAACAAAAAAGTATTCACAATCCGTCTAAAGACCATGATGCTGACGTCATTTTCCAGGCATCATCACCACACCCTCTTTCTTCATTCCGTCCACTTTTATCACTATTGGCTGTTCAAATCGTACATGACGTACGAACTCTGTCTCCTCGACTGCAGGCATCTTGCTGAGCAAGTCGTATCGATATATGCCATCCTGGATAAAGTCGTTGACGGTAAAGTAACCGACACCGAAGCTCGTAAGATTCTGGAAGAAGTGAGTACCCTGACTTGGGTCTACACGATACTCGTTGAGTCCTGCCTCGACGATGACCTTTGCTGCAGATATGTGTGGCCACTTGACCGGCACACCGAGCCAAGGGTCAGAAGAGCCCCATCGGCCAGGACCTACAAGTACATACGATGTTGCACCACCCTCCAGATTGGCATTGAGGAACTTGCGGTTGATACGCTCTATCTCATCTGCTATCTTAGGATTGTTGTATGCCGAATAGCCCTCTGTCTTGACATATACCACATCATACACGTCATTGGTTATACCATGACCTATGGCATTGTGACTGCGCAATAGACAGTCATCGTCCGCAATCTGAGTGATGTCCTCATCGAGCTGCATCTTGTTGTCGACCATTGGACGTATCTGCAACAGATAGAACTCGCCTGTCTTGTCAGTATGTAGATTGACGGCAAACTCTATCTCGACCGCACGTCCCATCTCCATCTGTCCGTACTTGAGTACCTTCTGGAGTATCTCTGGCAACGGGAACACTCCATGCTGCAATACTCCTGCAAAGGATATGATCTTGCGGTTCTTGCCCTCGTAGAATCCGTCGTAAATGCACTGGTCATACGGATCAAACGTCGATACAATCCACTGCAACGAACCATCATTCTCTGCATCACGCACCCTGACCTTCAGCAGGTTGAAGTCATCTGCAACACGCATATCGCTCACCATATTCTTCATGTCAAGGGCATAGAAACTGGTCTGAGTCTCACGCAACGCAATCTCCATCTCACTCGTCTGCAGCACCTTGTCAGGATGATACGGACATACCCTGAGGCATAGTCCACCGTCCACTATATATTTGCCCAGACCAAGCGCCAATTCCACAATACCCTCCTCTGCAGTCTCATCACCGATTGGATAGTAATTGACCGAACGTGCCACGCCCGATATGTTAGGGTAGAATCGGTCTTCGTACTGAGTACCGACCACCTCCTGCAATATCACACCCATCTTCTCTTGGTCAATAACATTGGACGTGGCGGTCATGTAGTCCTTCGAAGCACGATAGAATACTGAGGCGTATACACTCTTGATGGCATCTGACAACATAGCAAGGCGTGCATACTTGTCCTCTACGTACGGTATCATGTACGTGCTGTAGATACCTGCAAATGGTTGGTAGTGGCTGTCTTCGAGGAGCGATGACGAACGTATCGCAATCGGTTTGTTGACTACCTCCATAAATGACATCAAGTCGTCAGCAAGCCTCTCTGGAAGCCTTGCATGGAGGAAGTACTTGAGTATCTCTTCGTCCGAAATATCTGACAACGCTATCTCGTACAATGCATTTGTCTGCATAAACTCGTCAAAGATATCTGTACACAGTACCACCGTCTTAGGTATCTGCACCACAGCGTTGTCATATTCGTTGAGGTCACTACGACGCTTTATTATATTGTCAAGGAAAGCCAATCCACGTCCCTTGCCGCCTAACGAGCCTTCTCCTATACGGGCAAACTGGCTAAAGCTGTCGTATCGGTCTCTGTGGA
>JAZLKQ010000436.1:0-3146 GCA_045597745.1 Bacteroidaceae bacterium
CCAAGGCTTTCGGACTCAAGAAAACGAGTCGCATAAAGGCTTTTGTCTTCAGGTTCATTTCTGTACCTGCCAAGTGGATCAAGACTTCAAGGAGGTTCGTACTGAATATCTACACAGAGAACCATGCTTATGAGAAGCCCTTCACAACGGAGTCTGGATAACGTCTCATACTTTACGGTTTGACTCTGCGTATTACCTCAAGTCGCATTTCTCTTTCTTACTGTGTTTGCCGGAGTCAGCGAACACAAATCAGCGAGATATTCACATTTGGAGGTTATCTGCGGATTTGAGGATTATAATTGTTAGACCTATATTTAATTGTAAATGCAAATACACTTCTCTTTGTTAGCAATCTCGCAAACGATAATCGGGAAAAGTGATCCCCACTGCCTAATCACACCCACAATACAAAACACATAGTATTGACACCATGCAATATATTATATTTACGTAATCCTTCATTACAATCCAATTATTTCACTATCTTTGCGGCACAAAGTAAAAGTTCACATTTACACACATTATTAAATATTATGAACAAACCACTAAAGATATACAAGGCGTCTGCAGGTAGCGGAAAGACCTTTACGCTTGCGGTCGAATATATCAGGCTGCTGATCGTCGACCCTACTTCGTACCGTAATATACTGGCTGTGACGTTCACCAACAAGGCTACTGGCGAGATGAAGCAGCGTATACTCAGCCAGCTGTACGGGATAAGCAGGGCATTGCCAGACTCTGACGACTACTTCCTGAAGATAAAAGAGACTGAGGAAGTAAGGCAACTGGGGCTTAGCGACAGGGAGATAAGGGCAAGGGCGGGTCTGGCTCTATCGATGATGACGCATGACTACAACAGATTTCGCATCGAGACTATCGACTCCTTCTTTCAGTCTATAGTACGTGAGGTGGCTCGCGAACTTGACCTGACCGCCAATCTACGTGTGGACCTCAATCAGAAGGAGGTGCTTGCTGATGCTGTCAAGAGCATCATCGAGGATCTGGACGAAAGGTCGCAGGTGTTCGCTAACATCATGGACTATATCAACGAGAAGATAGGTGATGACACCAACTGGATGGTAGAGTCGGAGATAAATGAGTTTGGGCAAAATATATTCAACGAGCAATACCTCAAGAATGAGAAGGATGTACGTAGGCGCATCAGTGACTCTGTATTCCTGAGAAAATACAAGGGTATGCTGTATGCGAAAAAGGAGAACGCAATCAAAGCTATAAAGAAAGCTGGTCAAGACGCTCTCGACTGGTGCGAACGACATGGACTAAGTGTTACCGATATAAAGTTTGGAGACAAATCCCCATATACGACAGTATTCTGCAAATTGGCAAATGGGGAAGATGTAAAGGATAGCAATAGAATAACAACATTTGCCAATGATTCGAACGCATGGTTTAAGAAAGGTGACAATAAGAGCCAAACACTTGGTCCAGAACTATGCAACATGCTTCAAAACTGCCTCGACACTTACCAAGAGAACAAACGTATAGCAAACAGCGTCGATCTCGTAGGTAAGCATATCAACCAGATGATGCTGCTCAACGAGATTGACTCCAAGGTACGTGACCTCAACAAGGAAGCCAACAGATTTCTCCTTGCTGACACGGCTCACTTCCTGCGTGAACTCATCGATGAGTCTGACATTCCATTCATATACGAGCGTACTGGCACTAGGCTCAGGCATATCATGATAGATGAGTTTCAGGACACGTCCCTGCTGCAGTGGGACAACTTCAGACCATTGCTCAACAATAGTATTGCCGCCCATGACTCATGTCTTATCGTCGGTGATGTCAAGCAGAGTATATACAGATGGCGTAACAGCGACTGGGGAATACTCAACAACATAGAGAGGAGCGAATACTCAGATGACGCTGACGTGGTGACTCTGGGCACTAACTATAGAAGTGCCGAGAGAGTGGTAAGGTTCAACAATACGTTCTTCCCTATTGCGGCACAATATATTGACAGTCTGTATGCCAGCATCTGCGGCGAGCACTCTCAGGACATCTACAACGCATATCTCAGTGAGTTGGCTGTAGAGCAGGCTGTCAGCAAGAGGAATATGGGTGCGGGATATGTAAATGTCAGCAATATCACCGTCGGAAAGAAGAAGAAAGGCACTAAGACCGAACAGGAAGAAGACTCTGATGCGCAAGACGTAATGACGTATGAGGAGGCTACCCTCAACGAGATAGTGCGCGAGGTACAGGAACTCGCTGACTCTGGCGTGAGATACAACGACATAGCCATACTGGTACGCCGCAACAAGAGTATACCAAAGATTGCCGAACACTTGATAGACAATATACCTGGCATCAATATCATAACTGATGATGCTTTCAGACTGAAAAGTTCATCTGCCTTGACTGTCATCATGCAAGCGTTGAAGGTGATAGCTAACCCGAATGACAGATTTGCCACTTCACTGCTGGCATATTACTATCAGACGCTCGTGCAAGGCAAAGACATGGAACAGATAGACAGTTATTTCGTCGCTACCAACGAACAACTAAGTGACATGCTGCCAGAGGAATTTGTCGAGAGCATGGACGACATGAAGGTGATGCCTCTATACGAACTGGCAGAGCAACTGTACAGCACATTCAGTCTGCACCGACTGGGAGGGCAGGACGCATACCTCTTCTCGTTCTATGATCATATCACGAGTTACCTGCAGACTCATCAGTCAGCCATAGATGACTTCATCACGTACTGGGACGACGTGATATGCGACAAGAGCATACCAGCCAACTCTGGCGACGGCATACGTATCATGACTATTCACAAGTCCAAAGGACTCGAGTTTCACTCTGTCATCGTACCGTTCTGCGACTGGGACGCAAAGGGCAAGAACACCACTATCTGGTGTCACCCAGACAAACCACTTGACGAGCTACCGCTTGCTCCTATTGAGTATGGCAAGAAGACCAAACTTTCTATATTTGATAAAGACTACAACAACGAGCTGCTCAAAAATCTTGTGGACAATCTCAACTTGATATACGTCGCATTTACCAGAGCTGCGCAAAACCTGTACGTCATAGACACAGTATCTGATGAGCCTGAAGACAAGAAGAAGAAGGAGGAATCTGTGTCTATCACTATGGACAAGATCATTAACCATACG
>JAZLKQ010000437.1:0-3878 GCA_045597745.1 Bacteroidaceae bacterium
AATGCCTTGGCTGACGCATTTGGTACAGTTAGATAAGCTCTATATGGCATGACCTTAACTGCCGTACCTGTACCTACTCTGTAGAATCCTACCTTGTCATCTTGCTTCTGTAGTACATAGCTGTCAGTTGGTACATTGGTCTCCTCGTATGTACCGATGAGACATCCGAATGCAGGTGTGTCGGTAGTGCTGCTTGGGTAGCCAGCGAATGTGTATGTACCTGTTGCTCCTGACACGATATATGGGGTGTCTGCCTTTGCGCTGTTGACTGCTTCGAGGTCAAGTACATTATCATGTTCTTCGCCTACACTGCTACAAGTATACAATGTAATGCCTGACGGTATCTCGGAGTCAAAAGGCAATACGAGAGTTGCATATCCTGCATCTGTCATCGTAAGGGTAATCTCCTGAGGAGTACCGAGATACTCTAACTGGAAGTTGTCAATACATGTCCATGTGGAATAAGAGGTATTGTTCTCTGACTTTTCTACCGTAATGGTGAGTGTACCGTTGGTTACCTCTACCATATCAATAGTGTTGATATAGAGTCGTGCGTTGAAGAATGAGGCTGCGCTGCCTTGGTCGCCATTCTTTGGCACATACTTATTGTCGAGGATGTCATATTCACCTATGGATGTAGATGCTTGGGCATCATCTGCTATATTCTTGATGTCTATGGACTTATTGCCTGCAGTAAATTTCACCTTTCTTGCTGTTGTAGAATTTGCGTCCTTGTAGAATCCCTGACAGCTCACACGATACATGCCGTTTGGCAGGTCCTTGATGGTCTGTGTGACTTTCCAGTTGTTGTATTTCCTGCTAAAGATATTGCCTGACAACGCAGTAGTTGTAATACTCCTGTTGAAGTTGCTATTCTCATGATTGTCATATCCTCCGATAGCGTCAGTCACATTTGCCGCCTTTGTCAATGTCCACTTGCTGTTGCCATTGTCTATACGGTCGTAATTGGCTCCAGGAAGGAGGAATGTTGCGTTGTAAGGATACTCTGCAGACGCTTGCGCCATCTCTTCTAAAAGGTCCTGCTTGGTAAGAAGCTGCCACTGCTGATGCTTGTCGTTGCTGTTGAGTGGCGCATTTGTCACATAGCGGTAGTTAGGGTAGTCATTGAAGTAGAATGGATCGTTGTCTGTAAGCGCTCTCTCTCCATTGTCAGTATATGACAGCACATAGTAGTCACCCTTCTTTATTAGATTCCACTCCTTGATAGCACGATCTTCTCCTGCTCCAGCGTCCATATAAGCGTCCTTTCCTATATATCCGTTTGGAGTCTTGATGTCATATTTTCCGTTAGGCATCTTTGTGATATACACTGGTATACCATAGTTGCCCTCGATGGCATGAGAGCCCCACCATCCACCTGTCTTGAGGAATCTGCCACTTGATGCGTTTCGCAGGTAATACTCTGTATTGACTTCCTCTGCAAGTTCGTCCTGGAAGTCAGAACTATTGTATACTTCAAATTCACCAACGACAGGGAAATGGTCTGCAAGCGGAGTACCGTCTGCATCGATGAAACTTGTGTCTACTATGAACTTCTTGAGCTTGATCTGTATGTCAGCATCACTATTGTTTACGTAGATGATCTTGTCTACAATTTCACCTTTTTCATATCCAAGAGCATCTACCATAAGAGCAGAAGTGCCGAGGATAGGGTATTGACCGGCGTAGTTTTGCTCAACCCATGCATCATGTGCTGTAAATCTCAGGTCAGCATTCAATTCATCAATGAAGTTTGCCTTCAGTCTGTCACGAGTATATCTACAGTTAGTATCACCCATGATGATGATAGGGCGCTTATTGTTAGTAGATTTGATGTAGGCGAGAAGCTGTGCCATCTGCTTTTCTCTCGCTTCATTGTCTCCATCTGTCACTTCTGCATCCATGTGAAGGATATATAGGTCGACAATTACTCCATCAGCAAGTGTTACAGTATAATATCTGAATCCCTTCTTGATGAGACCGTCTGCACCATCCTCTGTATATCCGTGCCAGGCTTCCCAACGAACAAATGTCTCATTGATTACGTCTATATTAGTCTTATATAGAAGGTTAAGTCCATCGGTATTAGCAGTATAACCTTTCCATGCAATAGATATTATCTCACCAGCGCTTGGATTGAGTCCGCCTCTCCAAGTAGCTGTATTATATATGCCTGTAAGGGGTTCTATAAGGTAAGAATTATAGTTGAAGTCCTCACTAAGTCCAATCACGTCATATCCCATGGTTGCCAGTTTGTTACCAATAGCAGTTGCGCCTTCAGCACCTTTTGCATCAGGATTGATTGACACACCAGATATCTCTGCCGGCAGACCGTCCACATTAAGTGCAGCCATCTTGAATGTCGTAATTGGACTTGCTGTCTGTGCCCATACATTAATGGTCAACAGCATAAATAAGAACAGATTAATAAAGACTTTTTTCATCATTAGTTGTAATTATAGAATTAATAATTCAAGAGTTCTCAATACATTGTTTATTTGTCCTACCTTCCATTGATATTAAACATACGTATCATTAAGCGAAATGAAACGTATCATTAAGCGTTAAGTAACGTATCATTAAGCGATAAGTAACGTTACTTTCTTGCCCAACAAAGGGAAGATGATTTTCGCCCTGCTGTATATTGACCGCATTGTGGCAGTGAATACACTATGTTCACCATCCAAACAGGTTAGGGAGTGAGGGTGCATCCTTCTTTGGTGATGGTTTGTGAATGATCGTATCACTCTCCCAATCTTCGAAACATAGTTCGAGTTGTACTACAAAGTTCTTTTTCAGGGCATATACTCCCCATTTACCTTCAACACTACAGAATGGCGAACGCTTGAGTTTGCTCTGATGCCAGAGATAACGCTTGGTGGATGTGTATATCTGACGATACAGACATTCGTCTTCCCATAGCGAGCTATTGCGGTTGTATATGTTTTTAGCTATGTTGCATAGCTTCATGCCTTCTGACTTTTTGGTCAGTAGTTCGACAATCTGATTGTAGTAGATATTTTTCACTTTATTGTACGAAGATGAGGTTTTCGTGGTAAATTTACATTGAATAGATGAAAAAAACTAATTAATTACCCAAAAAGTGAATAATTGTAAGTATTTTTGTCGGTATGAAACGATTACGAAGCATATTACCGCTAATTGTATTGTCACTCTTGCTGCTAATAGCACATGCATGTGTAGAGCGTGGTGGGGGGGATGATGTGAGTCGTCGTGTTGACTCCATCAATACGTTAGCCTACAATGCACGTTATCGCTCTATAGACAATACCAAGGCATTTGCAAGGGAGGCCATTGCTATGTCTGAGGAGTATGGCGACGGATATTCGGAGGCACAATGCTGGATGGGGTATGCGTACTTCATGTCGATGGACTATGACAGCGCAAGACTATGCTTTGATGAGGTGATAGGCACCAGTGGTAACCAACTGCTCAAGCTTGTGGCTGACGTGGGTATGATGAAGGTATGTCAGAGGGTGGCTGACAATAAGGCTTACTACGACTACCGCAATTCGTCGCTCTCTCGTATGGAGCGCATAGACTATGAGGCAAAGGACATGAATGATCGACAAGTGAAGTTGTGGAACTTTGCACGTAGTGAGTTCGCGCTTGTAAGCTGTACCTATTATTATTATATGCGTCAGGAGGACCAGGCGGTAGAGGAGATCAATACGTTGAGGGACAATATCGACATATTGACGGGCGACTCTGCACAGCTTGCATACTACTGCTATATGGTAGGGTCGGGTGGTCTGACGGTAGATGGCACAGAGGAGGAGATAGCGCAAGTGGAAGAGAGCTTGCTTGTCAAGGCATTGTCTGTAAGTAAGACAAAGGGATATAAGTTTTTTGAAGCT
>JAZLKQ010000438.1:0-4025 GCA_045597745.1 Bacteroidaceae bacterium
AAGAACGGCAAGAAGGACCTCATAGGTACCATACAGGTACAGCCTGTCAAGAACCTCTACATCGGTCTCTTCGGATGGAATGGATCATACACCAACGGAGCACTCACACTCGACCGCAACCGCTATGCTGCCGGCGTCAAGTACGAGAGCGACTGGACATTCAGGGCTGAATATATACACAGCCAAGGTCATAAGGAGAGTGAATACAATGCTGCCGACGGGTCGTTCAGCGGTACAGGCAAGGCTGACGGCTGGTATGCAACAGTTGGTGTGCCATGCAACAACTGGTTGAAGCTATATGTCAAGTACGATGCATACCGTGACCAGGCGACTTGGGGCAGTCTGCACACTATCTACACTATCTGCCCAAACATACAGATACACAAGAATCTCATGCTTCAGCTTCAGTACAACTACAACTATGACAAGACTTCTGCCGACAAGAAGTACAGCCAGCTATGGGCTGAGGCTTATATCAGATTCTAATCTTGTCTAATCCACATCTCGTCGCCATTGAGATAGATAGGATAGCCATCAATATTCTGCTCGAACAGTTGCCCCGTACCGAGTCCCTGAGGCATAGACACCTCAGGGCCATATACATCGGAGGCAAACTGTGCTATGGCATTGAGCCCGACATTAGATTCCAAGGCTGATGTTATCCATGAGCCGATGCCTCGTTCACGTGCCAGATCTATCCACTCACGACTGCCGTTGAGTCCTCCGTGCAACGAAGGCTTGAGTATGATGTACTGCGGGCGTATGGTATCAAGCAGTTGTACCTTGTACTCCCTCGTCGGCACATCGTATGTACCAGGAGCCATGGTGCTCATGCCGATGAGCTCTTCGTCAAGTGCTATCGGCAGTGGGGTATTGCGGCACAGCCGTGCCATCTCCTCCCACTGTCCCTGACGTATGGGTTGCTCGATACTGTGCAGGTCGAGCTGTGCAAGGGTGTCAAGTCGGCGCATTGCATCATCGCCTGGACTGAATGCTCCGTTGGCATCGACTCTCAACTCGATTACTTCACGAGGGAATCGGTCGCGTATCATTCGTAGCAGCGACACTTCGTCATCAAAGTTGATTGCACCAATCTTCAGCTTGACACACCTAAATCCCTGGCTCAACTTATCCTCGATCCTTGCCTTCATCTCGTCGTATGTACCCATCCATATCAGTCCGTTGATAGGTACTCCGACCTCTCCACGGGTGAATGGCGTATCAAAGAGTATCTTGCTCCTTCGGGTGTACTGAAGCAGAGCTGTCTCAAAGGCGAACGCCATTGCACTGCCGTCTCTGCTGAGATTGGGCAACGGAGCACATTCGCCCATACCTATATGCGTGGGATCGTCCTCGTCAATGAGTTGTACATACTGTACGTGTCTCACGTGATAGGTGCCACGGCTGGTACCTGCAGGTTGGCGGAATGTAAGCGTGTGATTGGTCAGTCTGGTCTGCATGATGTATCTGAGTGTAGTGTGTCTGGATTATGTCTAACGGACATTATGGAATATACGGATACTGGTCAAAGTCTGGTTCACGCTTCTCGAGGAATGCCTTGCCTCCCTCCTGAGCTTCGTCTGAGAAGTAATAGAGCATGGTCGCATCGCCTGCCAGTTCCTGTATACCTGTCTGCCCATCGAGTTCTGCATTGAGTCCAGCCTTTATCATACGGATAGCGATAGGACTGCGCTTCATGATAGTCTTTGCCCAGTCCACGACCTCATCTTCGAGCTGACCGTGAGGCACCACCTTATTGACAAGTCCCATGTCAAGTGCTTCCTGTGCAGTATAGAGACGGCATAGGTACCATATCTCACGCGCTTTCTTCTGACCTACAATACGGGCAAGGTAGCTCGATCCGAATCCTGCGTCAAAGCTGCCAACCTTTGGACCTGTCTGTCCAAACTTGGCATTGTCTGAAGCGATAGTAAGGTCGCACACCACGTGAAGGACATGACCGCCGCCGACAGCAAAGCCATTGACCATAGCTATGACAGGCTTTGGTATGCTGCGTATCTGCTTCTGCACATCAAGCACATTGAGGCGAGGAATACCGTCATTGCCTACATATCCGCCCCTGCCCTTGACGTGCATATCGCCACCAGAGCAGAATGCCTGTGTCCTGAGCCACTCTTCGTCCGTCTGTCCCTCAATGCGAGGACTTGGAGCGCCAGTCAGCACCACCACCCTTACGTCCTTAGCCTCACGACAATAGTACAGTGCATCACTTATCTCCCATGTCGTACGGGGAGTAAACGCATTGCGATAGCGAGGACGGTTGATTGTAATCTTTGCTATCCCTTCCCAGTACTCAAACAGTATCTCTTCGTACTGCTTTATCTCTTTCCATTCACGCATATTGGTAGTTATTTATTTAGTTAATGTCTTTACTTCAAGTATACGCACAGCATCTTCCTGAGTATCGTCGAGCAACCAGCCGACAGAGTCTGCAAGCGATGGTATACTATCAGCCATGCGATATGCACAAGCATTTTCGAGTGCAATGCCTTCTGCAGTAGTGCTATGCGAAGCCGCTACGTACCTGTCACGGTAAGGCGAGTCGCTTAGTCCCGGCAATGTCTCGAATATCTTGCCACAGCCATTGTTGATGAGCAATATACGAAGGCATGCCTTTCGCTCGCCTCCAGGCAAGGCACGCCCCTGCATATACGCATTCCACAATCCATTCTGGTCATAGAAGAAACTCAAGTCTCCTATAAGTAAGAGCGTCGGCGCGCCACTGCCAGCAGCATATCCTGCTGCTGCTGATACCGACCCTTCTATACCATTAACACCACGATTGCAGAATACCGTACAACCAGTGGACGGAAGTATCTGTATGTTGCGCACCATGCTGCTATTGGCAACTTGCAGATGCCATCTCTCATCCACAGACTGCAGGACTTCGTTCAAAGCCCCGATGTCAGTCAACTGCTCCCTTGACTGCAGGGCAATATGACTGTGCAGACGCTGTATTGCACTGTATTCTTTATCGTACCATGTACGGACAAACGTATCATCTCTATGTGTCTTCACCGATAGCAATGCCGTAAGTACGGCCTTTGGCGAAGCCTCGAGTATATGGGTGACATTCTGAAACAGGTCGACGACTTCACCATCAGCAGACACATGCCAATGCCATCGTGGAGGATTGTCACGAAGCATACGCTTGAGCCGCTTTGACACTATATGTCCTCCTATGGTTATCACCAGATCAGGACAAAGCGACTGGTCGTAGTCTGTACGGATAATATAGTCAAAGTCCCTGCAGACAAATGGCACCATCCTTTCGTCCTTCTGTTCTTTACCAACTGGATCAAAATCATCTACAAGGCTGTCATCAGTATCTGACGGTTCATCATCTGCCATAAGCAGGCGCAATATACCCGGAGACTGCTCTGGTTCGTCAGTATCTTCACCTGATACAGTACACTCCCATACCATTATGTTGGATAGTTCTTCTGCCAGGATCACGCAATTCCTATGCAACTTGCTAAGCGCATAATCCAGTGCTTCGGCTTCGTCGGGAGACATCTGTCCAACGATTATCATCGGACGTTGGATTCGCCTCCAGATATTCTCCATATCGTGGGTAAGGGCGAACTCATCCTTGCCATGAGCATAGGCAACGAGACGTTCATCGGGCAGGGACTCCATGCTGAAGTCAAAGAGTGGTTCGGTGAGAGGCACATTGACATGAACTGGCTTGCTGTTGCGCCTCATCGTAACAAATGCCTCGTTGATAAGGCGGTTGCAATACCATGCCTCCTCACGATTGACGGCATCCGTATCGTCCCATGATGGCTCAGGCAACTGTACCGTCTTGGACACCATATTGCCGAAAGCCCCAGGTTGTGGCAATGTCTGACCATCCATCTGACCTATCCACCTCTGAGGTCTGTCCGCCGTAATGACAAGTAGTGGCAATGACCTGTAATATGCTTCAGATACTGCAGGAGCAAGGTTGAGTACAGCCGAACCAGAAGTACAGCAGACCGCTACGGGCTTATGCCCACCTGATG
>JAZLKQ010000439.1:0-3395 GCA_045597745.1 Bacteroidaceae bacterium
CTGCTCTACTCATTTGGCATGATGCCATACTACTATCGAGGGGTGAGAGGCGTGCCCCTCGCATCGATGCCCATCGCCCGACGACTGTACCTTACAGCCAAAGTCGCCACTACACACTACTTCGACCGTGATAATATCGGCACAGGACTCGACCTCATATCAGCCAATCATCGTGAGGATATACAGCTACAGCTGAGATGGAGGTTCTGATAGCGGATAACGCTCATTTTACCTCAATCGACCCTATTTTTACTATGTGTGCGTACACAATCATTGATAAGTATCAATAATTCGACTCTTTTTTATCAAAACGTCGTCCAATATTACTCTATGTCGTGATTAGTCCATACCTTTGCATCGTCAAAAGGAAATGATACAGACATCATACTCCCGACGACATCAATGATAGGTCAAGTCCACAGCATGGTGGACACACGATAAGTATTGATTAAGGTAGAAAGATTACAACACAGACAGGTTATAGTAGATTAGGATAGATTAGTTTTTAAGGTTAGTAAGATTAGTTTTTTAGGATGGCAGCCGTGGAGGTTCCCGTCCTTTTTTGTATAATTACTTATTCAAAAAGTACGATTCAAGCATTTTTTGTAAAAAAGTCATAAAATAATTTGCTCGTTTGAGCAAAGCTCCGTACATTTGCATCGAAGAAAATTCATAGATTTTTCATAGTTAAGGTTTAGGTTAAATAAGTGGGCAGCGATTCGGGAGAACCGCTGTTCTTTTTTTATACACATCAGTAACATACATCAACTACTACAATATGACAGTCATATACCCATCACCCATCTTCGGTCCGATACACAGTCGTCGACTCGGAGTCTCACTCGGTGTCAACCTCCTGCCAGCCGACGGCAAGTGCTGTTCGTTCGACTGCATCTACTGCGAATGTGGATTCAACTGCGACTTCCCAGCCCATGAGAAGATGCCTACACGAGAGCAAGTGCGCGCCGCACTCGAGGCACGACTCATAGACATGCAAGTCCATGGACCATCGCCAGACGTACTCACCTTTGCAGGCAATGGAGAGCCAACCATGCACCCAGACTTCCCGTCTATCATGGACGACGTGTGCAGACTTAGAGACCAGTACTTCCCTAACGCCAAGGTATCTGTACTCAGCAACGCCACGCAGATACTCAAGCCCGACGTATTCGAAACCCTCCGCAAGGTGGACAACAACATACTCAAGCTTGACACCGTATCGCCTATATATATAAATAAGGTGGACCGCCCCGTAAGCCATCACTACGACGTGTCGGCACTCATAGAGAGAATGGCACAGTTTGACGGGCACTGCATAGTGCAGACCATGTTTATGAACGGCGAATACCAGGGCGAGTCAGTGTCCAACGTCTCCGACCAGTACGTACAGCCATGGCTCGAGGCACTGCAGACCATATCGCCATCAGAGGTCATGATATACACCATAGACCGAGAGACACCCGCCAAGGGACTGATCAAGGCGACACACGAAGAGCTCGACGCCATAGCAGATAGAGTACGTCAGATAGGCATCAAGTGCCAGGTGTCATATTGACCTTCCGCATGGTAAAAAATCAACATACGTATGATCAACGTTCATCATACGTATGTCTAAGCTCCGTCATACGTATGTCTAAACTTCATCGACCGTATGTATAAATATACTCGACCGTATGTTGCATCTAGCATCATGCCTCGTCTATGATATATTTTAGCAATGCTACACGTATATGCACAAGTTCTATTGGCTGTGCCATCAGCATACTCCTCCCCTAAAGTAGGGGAGGTGTCCAACGGACGGAGGGGTATTAGTATATTAAAAAACACTTAGCTATATGCACACAAAGTATGTAATACCCCCTCCCCCTTCGGGTACTCCCCCTACTTTAGGGGAAGAGTTGCCATCCGGACGCTTGGACTATGAGGTGTGCCAAAAAGTATATCATTACTTATATTTTAGCAATGCTACACGTATATGCACAAGTTTTATTGGCTTTGCCATCAGCATACTCCTCCCCTAAAGTAGGGGAGGTGTCCAACGGACGGAGGGGTATTAGTATATTAAAAAACACTTAGCTATATGGACACAAAGTATATAATACCCCCTCCCCCTTCGGGTACTCCCCCTAAAGTAGGGGGAGAGTGCCATCCGGACGTATAGACTATGAGTTGTGTATAACAGCTATTATTTCATCCATTTTCCATACCATTTCCTATCACATACGTGTCAATGCATACGTACGGACATGTCATTTGATGCTTTTTTACCCGTCAACATGCGTTTTTCTACAAGAAAATGCACGTCAAACTGTTAAAAAACGAACAAAAGATGATATTTATCAATAAATATTATGATACCTCGTTTATTTTACTTTAATTTGCAGTCTACTTACTATACACGTAGACTACTGACAACTAATGAACGGTCATCTGGCACTCAATGACTGGAATATAGCGGATATACGACAACTTCAAAAACTAAGGACAAAGTATCAACACAATATTGTTTAACTAATTTATTATTAACCATTATGAAGAAAACATTACTTCTTCTTGCATCGGCTATCGTTAGCCTTTGCGCATCAGCACAGTGGGTTCGCCCTGAGGTGAAGACTACTGACATGGTGGTAGGCGAAGAGTACTACCTCTACAATGCTGAAGCAGGTGCTTTCCTTCGTGGTATTGGTAGCGGTGCTCCTTATTGGGGAACACGTGCTGGTGTACAGACAAGCGACCCTTACCTCGTGAAGATCAACCCTGCAATCGCTGAGAATGTTACTAATCCTGGTGCCTGCGACTGGCTCGAAACAGACGACGGCGAAACTTACATCCTTCAGATCAACAGGGGTGGAACATGGGATGAAGTATGGTACGGCATCACTGTCTTCACTGACATCTGGATTGACCGTTCACACAGTGTAGACGGCAACGTCAACTGCTTCTACAATGTGACAAAGAATGGCAATGGCACTTACACTATCAGTGTCTCTCCTAAGGCTACTACTCTCAAGGACCCTGACGCAATCGCTGACATCGAGTCACAGGGTACTCCTGTAGTCGTAAGAGGTGGCGAGAAGTTGGGCGTCAACACAGCTGACCTCGTGACTTACATTGAGGGAGCTGAGGGCACAATGTCTTATGAGTGGTCATTCGTATCACAGGAAGACTTTGATAACATCGACTTTGAAGGTATTGACAAGTACAATGCCGCAATGACTCTCAAGGCTAAGATTGACGCTTCTAAGGCTGAGTACCCTGAGGTAGACTTCTCTGCTGCACAGGCTGTATACGACAATACAGCAAGCACACTCGAAGAGCTCAAGGCTGCTCTCAACACAGTTGAGACTGCTATCCTCGAGTGGAAGGCACAGCAGGCTTCACCTGAGAATCCTAAG
>JAZLKQ010000440.1:0-1570 GCA_045597745.1 Bacteroidaceae bacterium
AGCCATCGGCAGCGTGCTCGCATGGTTGCAGGGTGACGTGCCAGGCACAGCATACTCTATACAGATGGTCGGCGCCATCGTGATAGGTGTATTCCATATCTGCCTTGCCATGGTCATCAAGGCTGCGCTCTATACCAAGAAGGAAGGATTCAAGAGCCAGATCTCCACTTGGGGATGGGTGCTTCTCCTCGTGGGAGGAGTCATAGTAGGAGTCCTCAGCATGATAGGCACACTCAGTGCGGAGACTACACAGCTCGTGCTCATCGTCATAGGAGGTATCAGCGCATTGGCAATATACTTCCTCAACAATATAGACCGCTTTGCAACTAAGCCAGTAGCAGCTATCATCATCAATCCGCTTGCAGGTCTCTACGACACATACAACATGGCGAGCGGACTCATGGGTGACATACTATCATACATACGTCTCTATGCGCTCTGCCTTGCCGGTGGTATGCTTGGAGGTGCGTTCAATATGATTGGCGACATGATAGCAGGTGAGGAACATACATGGTACCTCATGATACCAGCCATCCTCATATACGTGGTAGGACATATCTTCAACCTCCTCATGTCCAGCATCTCAGCATTCGTGCATCCTCTCCGACTCAACTTCGTCGAGTACTTCAAGAATGCAGGCTACGAGGGCAAGGGAGTAGAGTATCGCCCTCTCGAGACAAAGTAAATAAATGGAATAAATAATAATAACTAAATAAAAAACGAAACGATTATGGATTTAATTCTTGGTTACATCGGTCTTGGCCTTATGCTTGGCCTCGCCGGTATTGGTAGCTGTTACGGAACAACTATCGCAGGTACAGCAGCTGAAGGTGCTCTCAAGAAGGACCCTTCTAAGTCATCAGGTTACATGGTGCTTGCAGCCCTTCCTGCCACACAGGGACTCTACGGCTTCGTAGCATTCCTCATGACAATGGGCAAGCTCACTGATACATACGCTGAGGGCAATGGTGCCGTCCTCTTCGGTGTAGGTCTTGGTGTAGGTATCACATGTCTCTTCTCTGCTATCCGTCAGGGTAAGGTATGTGCAGCAGGTATTCAGGGACTCTCACAGGGTCATGATGTACAGACCAACACAATGATCTATGCAGCCCTTCCTGAGTTCTATGCCATCCTTGCACTTGTAGCATCTCTCATGGTATAGTACATAGCCGTTAGGACTTTATAGCGATACAGTATATGGGTGTGTCACAATGTTGTGGCGCACCCATTGTTTTTGGCGATAATTTACAATTTGGCACACCTCATAGTCTATGCGTCCGTTTGACAAGGCCTTACGGCACTCCTTTGGTTCGCTAAAGCTCACGCCGTCGCAAGCGAAGCTCCCATCCCGCTTCGCTCCTCCCCTAAAGTAGGGGAGGTGGCTGAAAGCCGGAGGGGTATTAGTGACTTAAAGACAACTTAGCTATATGCACACAAAGTATGTAATACCCCCTCCCCCTTCGGGTACTCCCCCTACTTTAGGGGGGAGAGCGCCACCCGGACGCTTGGACTATGAGGTGTGCCAAAAAGTATATCATTACCTTAATATATCAACGTACTCCACACAATT
>JAZLKQ010000441.1:0-7918 GCA_045597745.1 Bacteroidaceae bacterium
TCTCAAATGCAAATGGCTCAGACCTGTAGATTATACAACTACGGACTCCCTCTTTTATGCCACAGACAGTGCCTTGGCTGCTGTCGGTAAGATATTAAAAGTAAATTACTCATTATAAAAATCTTTTTGCACAGTTACTTAGTATGTTTTTATTGTGTTCACGTCAGGAGGCCATCGCCCGGGAGGGTATAGGCCTTCCGCATGCGGCCATCGCCCGGGAGGGTATAGGCCTTCCGCATGCGGGGTAGTGTAATGGTAACATAGTAGTATCCTCTGCTGCCGATGCGGGTTCGAATCCCGCTCCCGCTACCTCCGGGGAAGGAGGCAGGTGTCATTTTTCTTTAATGTTAGCTTAAATAAGTGTATTTGTTATTGTTTAATTTTCTTTGTATATGGGTTCGAATCCCACCTTCCCCACCTTCTTTATGACGCACTCCTGTGAAGGCCTGTGGTCATGGCATACGAGGTGACCGGGTCACGGCATCGCAAGATGTTATTGCGCTAATGGGTTCGACTCCCACGTATGCCGCCAACGACAACTTAAACTAATAAATATATGATACTTAAATTTTCAGTGCCAACCTGCGGTATGTGTAAGGTCGCAGGGCAGATGCTCGACAAGGCGGGCATCGAATACACAGAGATAGACTGCTCTAAGGAGTCAAGCCAGAATCCCTGCGAGCAATATAACGTAAGACATGTGCCGCTCATCATCGCCGATGGCAAGCGCATCGAGAATATTAACCAGCTAAAAGCATGGATCGATGGACGTAGATAATCTTTACGCCTTCGCGCAGAAGTACGGTCTGATGCGCGAACCCTGGGATAAGGTGGCAGAAATGATGACATTTGAAGAACTAAAATTGCAACGCGCCGTGGCACTCGCAAGGTTGAAGCAACGCGAGAGGCCGAAGCAGACACGCATCACGGATAGGGACATACAATATCTGAGAGACCATCCCGAACTGACTCTCAGGGAGAAGGCAGACCACATAGGTCATAGTTACGACCGCGTCCGCATAATAAGTCGTGATCTCGGCATCCCTTACCGATCCGGATACGCGCATTCGCTCACGGAGGAGGACAAGGCATACATCAGGCAACATCCGGCTGAGTCTATCGTATCTCTCGCTAAAAGATTGCACAAGAACCGTGGTGTGGTGAATGCATACTGCGTAGTGGCGGGTCAGTTCCCCCGCCCGCGATGCCGACTTAGTGATGCGGAGATTATGCGCCTCTACAATTGCGGCAAGACTATCGCGCAAATAGCAAAATTATCAAATGTGTCTACCTGCACGATCTGGAAGATCAAGGAGAGGATGATAAGCGAGGGTAATTTGCAGAGAAGAGAAAATCCACAACGAAGCAAAAAAAAAGAAGACAATGATAACAGCAATATTGATATGCATGCTGATAGCCGGAGGCTTGTTGGCTGCGCAGAAGATTATAATACAGCAGGGTGACATCATACATCTTGAACAAGAGAGGGAATACCTCTATGACCAGATTGCAGAACTGCGTCACAACAACATGATGCTACAGAGACAGATAGAGGAGGCGAAATATGGCAAGAAGAGCGAATGTTAACACGAAGGCGCTGACCCTCGTCAGCATCGCGGTAGAGCATCGTGCAGGTGCCTATCTCGGTATCGGCCATTCAGCCCTGCGCGAACTGATACTTGACGGCTTTGTTCCTGCCGACAGGGAGTTTGCGAGGGTGAATATCACTGTCAGAAGAACAAGAGACGCAGAGTTATGATAGCACGCTATGATTACGTAAGATACACCACAGAGACATCGCGTGTCGCTATCTGTCACAAGGTGATTCCCCAGGACTGGGAGGTGGAGAACCGCTGCGTGTCGGACAAGGTGCATCAAACCTATGAGACGATGAAGTAATTCACCTCTCCCCGAAAGAAACTTAGCCCGAAGTACAAGGGAACGTAGGGTGTGAGTGCCCCGACCTCACCGAGGACGGCAACCAGACTCCTACTCCTGGCACTGGCGGTGAGCTGGAAGGGTAAAAGACATGGACCCCCGAAGGAAAACGTAACTAGACCAGAGCTGCGAACTGTTCAAGGATTGCAGCGAGTTCCTCAATCACGAGGATGAATAGAGAAAGGCACAGAAGACAGCTATAGAGGCGCGTGTGCCTAAGTTAGTATTGCGGCACGAAAGGCTTTTACCGCATCGTGACGTTCACAGGATTTGTGTTCGACAATCCCGAAGAGCTTGACCCGAAGGAGTGGAAGACGGAGCTGGTGGAGGGGCACTGCTGTTGTACGCTTTATATCCCGAAGAACTAAACGATGTAAATTAATAATTAACAATTAAAAGTAACAATTATGACAAACAACATTGGAAAAAAGTGCATCATTCGCACAGGCAGAGCAGGTGTATTTTACGGAGTACTTGCAGATTTTGACCCTGCAAAACAGTTAGTAGAACTTCACAACTGTCGCAGATTGTGGTACTGGGCAGGGGCAGCATCACTCTCACAGCTCGCAACAGAAGGAGTGAAGAAACCTAATGACTGTAGATTTACAGTGATAGTAGATCAGATACAAGCAACAGGAGTTATAGAGATCATACCTTGCACGGACGAGGCAATCAAAAATATAGAAGCCGTACCAGTATGGAAAATGTAATCCAAGAATTTCTGTCTATCAGCTCTGGCTATGGCGATGGCTCTGGCTCTGGCTCTGGCTCTGGCTATGGCGATGGCTCTGGCTCTGGCTCTGGCTCTGGCTCTGGCTCTGGCAATGGCGCTGGCTATGGCTGTGGCTCTGGCTGTGGCTATGGCTGTGGCTCTGGCTGTGGCTGTGGCTCTGACGATGGCTCTGGCGCTGGCGCTGACGATGGCTCTGGCTCTGGCGCTGGCTCTGGCTGTGGCTCTGGCGCTGGCTATGACTGTGGCTCTGGCTGTGGCTGTGGCTCTGACGATGGCCCTGGCTATTGTGTAATTGCATACAATCATCAGTGTGTGTATCACATCGATGGAGTAGATACAATTATCGAGCAAGTCTTTCGCAATTATGCGATCGGAAAGATACTCAAGAAAGACTTGACGACTGAGGATTGCTATATCGCCAAGCATGGCGACTTCTTTGCTCATGCCAAGACATTGAAACGTGCTGTTGATGATGTCATGCACAAGCATAACAAAAATAAGCCAATAGAAGAAAGAATTGCTGATTTTTTACGTATATATCCCTCGTTAGACAGTATTGCCGAGCACAAAGACCTTTATTTCTGGCATAGTAAACTTACAGGTTCATGCGCAATGGGTCGTGACACATTCGCCGTTGAGCATGGTCTTGACAAAGAGAGTGGTACAATGACAGTACGCGATTTTATCCGCTTAACCAGGAACGCTTATGGTGGTAACATTATTAAGCAGCTGGAAGAAGCATACAAGTAACAATAGGCAGGTGGAGACTGAATATCTACGAAAAGGAATTGGAGAAACTATGAGAAAGATTTGCGAAGTATGCAAGGATAAGGATTCTTGCTCATACATTAAGCAAGGTAAGGCTGGCGACTGCATAGACGTACAGACTTCAGATTACGGCTATGATGAAGCAATGGAGGATGGAATGAAGGTCTATTGCCTTCTGCGATGCAACGAAGACGCAAGGCAGATGTGCGCCCTCAATCCTGGAATGCGTTGCCTGACGTACAAGGTGTTTGAACAAGAAATCAATGGAATGTATGAGCAAAGAAATACTATACACCTTGTTTGACTGCGTGGGGCATAAGATAGATGCCTCGCAGGTGGAGAGGTATCAGGAGATCTTAACGGAGGAGGACATCCGTCTTCTGGAGCAAGACCCCGACCTCAAGCGACTCTGCTGGGGCAACAAGTTGTTTATCTCTCGCGAATTGCTTGACGCTCTCGAAGATTACCTGACTTCACAAGAGCAGATCGCAAGGGAGGACATACGCGAGTTAGGCATAGATATAGAGACGTACTCCGGCGAAGACCTAACCAAATGCGGAGTATATCGCTACGCAGAGGCACCCGACTTCGAAGTGTTGCTATTTGCCTACAGCGTCAACGGCGGTCGCGTACGCATCGCAGACCTTGCCTCTGGTGAGCAGTTACCCGACGCCATCCGAGAGGCGCTCACCGACCCTAACGTACTGAAGACGGCATACAACGCCGCCTTCGAGCGTATATGCCTGTCACGCATGCTGGGTATGCCATCGGGGGAATACCTGCCTGCAGAACAATGGGACTGCACGATGGTGAGAGCCGCGCGTCTGGGTATGCCTCTGAGTCTTGACGAATGCGGCAATGTCTTAGGCATCGAGCGCACGAAAATGAAGGAAGGCAGAGCACTGATACGTTACTTCTCAGTACCCTGCAAACCAACAAAAGCCAACGGTGGCAGGACAAGGAACCTCCCGGTACATGCTCCCGAACGATGGGCCACCTTCAAGCGCTACTGCAAGCGCGATGTGGAGGCAGAGCAGGAGATACGTCAGCGCGTCATCAACAAGCCTGTCATTGACCGCGAGAGGCAGATGTGGCTGGTAGATCAGCGTATCAACGACCGCGGTGTAATGATTGACCGCAGACTCGCGGAGAGTGCTGTGAGGATGGATGCGGAGGCGAAGGAGACACTGAAGGAGGAAGCGAAACGGATAACAGGACTTGACAATCCTAACTCCGTGACGGCACTCAAGACCTGGATACATGACAAGGAGGGTATGTCACTCGCATCGCTGGGTAAGGCGGGCCTACCAGAACTGATTGACAAGTGTCGGTCGTCGGAGGTGAAGACGATGCTCCGCATCCGCCAGGAACTTGGCAAGACCAGCACTAACAAGTACGAGGCTATGCTGAGATGTGTGTGCAGGGATGGTCGCATCAGAGGTCTTTTCCAATTTTATGGCGCCAACCGCACAGGGCGATGGGCTGGCAGACTGGTGCAGATGCAGAACCTGCCACAGAACCACCTCACGAATCTTGATAGCGCGCGGAGAGCGCTGAAGGCGGGTGACCTGGAGGAGATAGAGATGATGCATGGCAATGCTACGCAGGTGCTCTCAGAACTCATCCGCACGGCATTCATAGCCAAGCCCGGGCATATCTTCCACGTATGCGACTTCTCCGCTATTGAGTGCAGAGTGCTGGCATGGATGGCGGGCGAGGAATGGGTGCTTGACGTCTTCCGCAAGGGAGGCGACATATACTGCTCTACCGCATCGCAGATGTTCCATGTGCCTGTAGAGAAGCACGGTCAAAATGCCCATCTGAGGCAGAAAGGTAAAATCGCGACCTTGGCATGCGGATACGGCGGAGGCTGGAGAGCACTCGAGGCAATGGGAGGCAGCCGAATGGGACTGTCGCAAGCGGAGGAGGAAGAGATCATCAAGATGTGGAGACTCGCTAACCCTAACATCGTAAGGCTCTGGACGACGATAGAACGCGCTGCGGTATACTGCGTGAAGAATCGCACGGAAGCGGAGATACAACCCGCTAAACTGAAGTTCGCGTATCGATGGGGAGGCCTGCAAGTCACGTTACCATCCGGCCGCAGCATCTATTATCCGCGGATGCACATGGGCGAGGAGAAAGGTCATGAGGCACTGATATACGAGGGTGTTGACCAGACAACAAAGAAATGGGGAGAGATATACACCTACGGAGGCAAGATGACGGAGAACATCATCCAAGCGACGGCGAGGGACTGTCTCGCGGAGGTGATGCTGAGACTCGAAGAGAGGGGCATACAGACCGTATTCCATGTCCACGACGAGGTGATCTGCGAATGCCCGCCAGGGCAAACACTGCAAATGATAGAGGATGTGTTTGCAGACACGGCAGACTGGGAGAAGGGCTTGCCCCTGAAAGGAGCAGGATACACGACACCTTATTATTTAAAGGACTGAATATGAACGCGCTGGAGATACAATTAATCAGAGATATAGAGCGGTTGCGCAAACAAAATATGTGGCGCACTGCTAATGCGAGGATACGAAGGCTCGCTGACATCAGGGAGAAAAGAGGAGAAAATAAACAAGATACGTATAACGAATATAATTACACAGCAAGATGACACACAACAACACTACCGATCATGCGGTTAACAAACCGAGTGGATTGCTTCGCCTTGCAATACAGACAGACACAAGCCTCACAGATGAGGAGAAGAGAATAATGTTTGAAAAGGCCGCAATATACAGTAACCTCTCACATGTGCTGATGGATGTTACTGACTCCATCCTCTGTGACCTGCTGTACATACTTAGTCGATACATGAAGGTCAACAAGCAGAAGGCGAAAATGAAGTTTAAGAACGCGGCGTTACGTGTAGAACAGGCGCGCAAGGCATTCGCTGAGATACGCAATAAAGAAGACCCTGAGAGTGTCAGTGAGATATACGTGCGGGACTCGTCAGATATGCTACGCGAGATGATATGTCTCGTAATCGACCGTGTGACCAACGAGAAGCAGCAGAAAGCAATGATGCGGGTTATCCGCAAGCAGACAAATATTAACCATATATTCTCGGAACTCGATGAGAATACTTAAGATATCGATAGGCAAGAGCCGCAAGGACACCCGCTGGAAGCAGAGGGATGTGTCATGGGAGCAGCTCGCAACAAGACTCAGCACCACCCATCGCACGGTGGAGAAGGAATCGGAATATCATACTGCAACACGAGAGAGGCAGACGGAACTGAAGGACATCGGTGGTTTTGTAGGTGGCCCTGTCGCGGGGGGACACCGCAAGAAAGGTTCGGTCTTGTCCAGGTCAATGCTCACCCTTGACATCGACTACGCTGAGAAGGGGGTATGGGATGAGATAACGATGCAGATAGATGCCGCGTGCTGTATGTACTCAACGCACTCCTCGACAGCGTTGAATCCTCGTTACCGACTTATCATCCCTCTTGACAGGGATGTGGACGTAGATGAATACGAGGCTATCGCAAGGCGTATCGCTGGCAAGATAGGCATTGACCAATTCGATGACTCGACATACCAGCCAGAGCGCCTAATGTTCTGGCCATCAACACCACGCGATGGCAAGTACGTGTTCGAGTGCCAGGAAGGCGACCCTCTCAGTGTGTCAGCAACCCTCGCGGAATACGCAGACTGGAAGGACTCAAGCCAATGGCCTGTCAGCTCACGTGTGACAGATGTGGTCAAGCGTGCGGTGAAGCAGCAGGGAGACCCGCTGGCGAAGCCGGGTGTAGTGGGGAGGTTCTGCCGGGCATACGACATACACGAAGCCATCGAGACATTTCTCACAGAGGTGTATCAGCCCACGGCAAACGACCCTACACGTTACACCTATATGCAGGGCACTACCGCGGGAGGTCTGGTGACCTACGAAGACAAATTCACATACAGCCACCATGGCACCGACCCCACCGGGGGACAGCTCTGCAATGCCTTTGACCTTGTGCGCATCCACCTTTACGGTGACCTTGATGCCTCAAGCAGACAAGAGGATGTGACGAAGAAGCCATCGTACCTCAAGATGTCGGATCTCGTAGCCGAGGACGAGAGGGTGAAGGCTAACGACAGTGCTGAACTGGTAGAGAGACTCAAGGAAGACTACGCGGACATTGACATCGAAGAGGAAGAGGAACCACAGGCGATACCCGGAGCATCCCGCGTCAAAAAGTCCGACGACGAATGGAGCTGGGTGAACATGCTTGACACCGACAAGAGGGGAAATGTCAAGAACACAATGGACAATGCACTCCTTGTCCTTCAGCAGCATCCCCGGCTGAAGAATAACATCAGACGTGATGATCTGCGAAGGGTAGATGTTGTGGCGAGTAATCTGCCATGGCGAAGCGTGGAGCGCAGCACTCGCTACTGGTCAAACGATGATGACGCTCACCTGCAGGCATGGATGGAGACGAAGTACGGCATCACGGGCAAGGAGAGGATCCT
>JAZLKQ010000442.1:0-2355 GCA_045597745.1 Bacteroidaceae bacterium
GACCTTCCGGCGCTTGTTTGTATTACTAAATTTCATATCATTGCAAGCATTGCGAAACATACCACAATGTCGTGCTAACGACACACAAAAATCCACGTACAAACGACATAGTACTAAACATCTTTCACATCTTCCACAAGAGCGACATTAGTATTGAATAAACAAAAAGCCACTTGTGAAGGATGTGAAAGATGTTTTGGCAATTTACTTGAAGGTGTGCTTTATTCACCTAAATGAAATCATAGTCTGAAGCGAATGTCAACTCCCATCTGTAAAGGTCTGCCATGCTGAGCGTATCCTCTTGATGAGCTCTCGAAGTAGAATGTGTCGAACTTGGTATCTGTAATGTTTCGCCCCCACAGATTTATGTCAAAGGATGGGAAACGCATCGTCAGTCTTGCACCAAGTTGAGAGTAATACTTCTGCGACATGTCATTGACCTCTGTCCAGTATATACGTCCCACGCCGGAGTAGTCTGCTCCGATGGTTAATGATTGAAGTGAAAGTACATCGGAATGGCGGTTGTTGACATGCAGTGTGTATGCTGCATCGACATTAAACGTATGCTTTGGCATAAATGGTACATAGTTGCCTCTGCAGTCTACGAGATTGCCTGCAGCATCGTAGTCGGAGTATTTGCGGAGTGTAGCGTATGTATATCCATAGCTCGCCTGTATGTTGAGATTGGCAACAGGACGAGCATTGATTGTAGTCTCAAATCCGATAGCACGGCTTCTGCCCGCATTGACAGTAACACGTCCAAGACCTGTCTCTGACATCTGAGAGAGCTGTAGGTTGCGCACCATGCTGAGGTATGTACTCATGTCGACGGACAATCGAGCTGGAAGGAGATCAAGGTGAGTTCCAACCTCAAAGTTCCATGCATATTCAGGCTTGTATAGACATGACTTCTCGACATCGACCTCACCACTCTGCGCCATTTTGTTCAGAAGTGTTATGATATAGTCCTTTGTATCATCAGGCACCGCCTTCTGCTCCTTAAGCACTGGTATGGTAGCATCTGCAACACCACGCATCATGTCGGCAGTCATAAGAGGACGCATGAGTTCGCTGATATTCTGTATATTGTAACCTCCCGAACGGTATCCTCTACTTACTGTCGCATATATGTTACCCATATCAGACAACTCATACTTGACCGCTACTCGAGGCAAGAGCTGCAGATAGTCGTTGGACAGTCTGCCTGGCAATGACCTTGATACAGCGAAGTCCTGAGCCGGTACCATAGATATGACACGCTCTGTACCCATCATCGTGAGATTGCCCGTCAATGCGTATGTATGAGTGAAGTCATACCACGCATTGTACTTCATCCACATCTTTTCATAGTCAAGACGAAGCCCCGCTGTAAAGCTCAACCCCTTGACACCAAACATGTCATTGTATGTGCTCTGATGAAAGAGAGCAAGTCCCAAGGTAGGCGTGTCAAAGTTGTTGTCAAACAGCAAGTCGTCGCCGTTTATCCTGTCATCAATGTTAAGTCTCATGGTCATCGGGCCATTCTGTATCAATGGTATATGAGCATTAGCATTGGTGTTGATGACAGAGTTGAGCCAGTCGACACCATCCTTACGGAATGTTACAGGCCCCTTGGTGTTCGTCCACTGATATGACATGCTTGCGCCCTGTATCCACTGCCAACGGTTGCCTGCAAGACTCTTCATGGTTAGTTCCTCGGACAACGTATTGATACGCTGACGCTGACTAAGCGAATATATATCGGCAGAGATAAAGTCCTGATCCATAAACATGCGGTCGGTGATGTTCTGATAACCAGTCACCGAATTGAATATGAACTTGCTGGTACGTACCTCCGTATTGATTCCTGCATTCCACATGCTACGGCGATAACTGCCATCAAGATTGGCGGTTATCTTGCCTATCAAGTCCGGATAACTCTCCATCGATGTGGCAGTACCTACATAATAGTATGGATATGCGCCCTCGTCAGAATATTCGTAGCCTACATTCAGGTCAAGAGACACATTGTGTGAAGGCCTGTAGATGGCACGCAATCTACCTCCGGCACTACTGTTGTCATCTACTTTTCTCGTCTCTCCCGAAGGCTGTGTCTTGCTGAAGAAACCATCGCCTCCATCATAGAATCCACCTATAGAGTAAGCAAACTTGTCTGACAATCTGTGATAGTGCATAAGGGTAGCACGACGATGATTGTCCTTCGTCGCATAGCCAAGTCCTATGTCGGTACCTTCGTATGTAAACGGCGACTTCGTATGCACTCGGATTAGTCCACCCATAGTGTTGCGCCCATAGACTGTACTCTGCGGACCTCGTAGCACCTCTACCTGCTGTACGTCATAGAGCGACAAGTCG
>JAZLKQ010000443.1:0-4893 GCA_045597745.1 Bacteroidaceae bacterium
CTTGCCTGAATATAGATTCTCATCCGTTTTGCCGTCAGATTCGGTAGTATCGGCGTGAGCATTGGTGTTATCATTGTTGGGGGACGTAGTATTGGTGTTATTGTTGCTGTCTGATACCTTTTTGATGAGCATACCCTTTGCCATGAGTGGCACGTGAGTAAGAGCGAGTATCCAACTCAGCAGGAGTGATACTGCTATGACTATAAATAGGTCATGAACGTATACTCCTGCCGTGTCAGGACTAAGAAATATAGGGAGGAAAGCAAGTATTGCTATGAGCGTGGCACCCAATAGTGGCATTGCGGTCTTCTTGCCAATACTTGTCAATGCTTCGGCCGTCGGCTTGCCTTGCTTTATGTCTATAAGTATGCCGTCCACGATGACTATGGCGTTGTCTACGAGCATACCCATGGCGAGGATAAATGATGCAAGACTTACTCTCTGTAGTGTGCCGTCAAATCCATTAAGCACGAGAAACGAACCAAACACGATGACTACGAGGCTTGCGCCTATGATGATGCCGCTTTTCAGTCCCATGGTGAAGATGAGTACCACTACGACGATGAGTACAGACTCAAGCAGGTTGATAAGAAATGTGTTGAGCGCATTGTCTACTCTCTCTGGTTGAAAGAAGACTTTTCGGCATTGAGTGCCGATAGGCATATCCGCCTCAAGTTCGCTAATCTTCTCTTCTACAAGTTTGCCCACCTTGACTACGTCGCTCTCAGGCGAACATGCTATGGAGATGCCGAGTGCATGTTGTCCGTCATACTTCATTGAGTTGCGTGTAGTCGACTCGTAAGCCGTCTCTACCTTGGCTATGTCGCTAATACGCAACTGGTCGTCATTATGGCCACGTATCAGCATGTTGCCGATGTCTTCAGGCGTCTTAAACTTGTCGTTGACAGTCACCCTTACCCTGTTAGTGCCATTGTCATAGTAGCCAGAGTATACAGTCTTGTTCTGTCCGTTGAGAGTCTGTATGACTTCCGTAGGCATTACGCCGAGGTTGGACATCTTATCCTGTTGCAGGCTGATATTGATACATTGGTTACGCTTGCCATATATGTCTATACGGCTCACTCCGTTGATCTCCTGCAGATTGCGCTTGATGAGTTCTGCATAGTCAGAGAGTTCCTTGTCACTCATGCCTTCACATGATAGAGCATAAAACATGCCGTACACATCGCCGAAGTCGTCCTTGATGATAGAGTTGTTGCACCCTGCAGGCAGACTGCCCTGTACGTTGCTCACCTTTCTACGTAGCAAGTCCCACTTTTGCTCCACAAGGTCATCGTCCACAGTCGTCTCCAGTTCTACCGTGATGAGGCTCAAGTCATTCATGGACTGACTCTGTATGTTGCTTATGCCAGACATCTCGCGTATAGACTTCTCCAGTTTGTCCGTCACCTCGAGTTCTACCTCGTGAGCCGAAGCTCCTGGGAATGTAGTCACCACCATAGCCTGCTTTACCTTGATTGCAGGGTCCTCCAGCTTGCTCATGGAGTTGTAGCTGAATATACCTCCTACTATCAGGCAGACTATGATGAAGTTGATAAGTTTGCTATTGCCTAAAGCCCATTTACCTATATCCATACAATATTATAATTATAGTAAGTGAACACAATAATTTTATAATAACGAACACGAATCTAACGAATCTCTCGAATAAAAAGGTTGTCTTTGCAGAGCTAAAGGTTCGTGTAATTAGTGAGATTTGTGTTCAAAAAATAAATATCGAGTGGTCATTTGCGATTATAAATATTCACTTATAGCAGACCGCCAATATTGCTTTTGCTCTTCTCAGGTAGAGGTTTGACTTTCTGCCCGTCAGTCAGTTGATGTACACCAGCCGTGACTATCACATCGCCGTTGCTTAGTCCGCTTGCGATGTTGGTAGTGCCGTTGCTCATGAGGTTGTCCACTTCGATGTTCCTGCGCTTTACCACTCCGTCTTTGTATACATATACGAACGTCTTGCCGTTCTTGTTGACGATGGCAGAAGTTGGTATGTTGACATCACTCTTTGTTTCTGTAGCCATATTGGCATATACGAGAGTAGACATGCCTGGGTTGATGTTCTTGCGATTGTAGTTGCCCTTTATTCTGAATCTTACAGAGAAGAGCTGACTGGAGTTTGCTTCAGGATTGACTCTTACGAGTTCGAGCGGAAACTTCTCGTCTGGCATGATGTCAAATGTGCAGTAGCAGTTGGTAAGTTTGTCTCTGTTGGCAAAGTCCTTTGCTGGCAGATATACTTCTATCTCTACGCCTCCTCCGCTAAACATGCTTACCACCGGCATACCCTGTCCTATGGTTTCGCCAGCCTTGTGCAGCTTGGTCTGTATATATCCGCTGATAGGAGCATATATCTTAGTGTCCGCAACTTGATTCTGATGATGTATCAGCTTTTGCTCTATCTGCTGCAGACCATATCTTGCCTTGTCGTAGTTGCTTGCAGTCGTATTGCCCTCCGAATACATGCTTATCACCCTGCTTGCGTCAGCCTTGATCATGGCATACTCAGCCTTGGTGGCAGCCAGTTGCACGAGATAGTCGCGAGGGTCGAGTTCTGCTATCAGCTGACCTTTACTCACATAGTCTCCCTCGTTGACAGGTACTCGACTCAGAGTGCCGGCAAGTTTGAATGCTACGTTGACCTCTTCCGTTGTACGAGTCTTGCCAGGGAAGGTTAGTGTGCTGAGCTGATTGCTAACTCCTACAGTCTCAGTCTTCACATACTGTTCACTCTCTACCTTTTCCTCCTTGTTGGTACAGCATACGCACAGTAGCGCTAAGCTTCCAGCCAGTACCGTATGTATGAAACTCTTCATATAGATGTTGTGTTATTAATGTTTTAGGGTGCAAATGTATGTATTATTACATATACTTACAAGGTTAATAAGTGATGTAATATGTTCTATTTGTACGATATATGATACAAATAGAAGAAAAAAACATGTCATGTTGTCCTATAAATACATATCTTTGCATCATAAACTTATATATTCAACGTCATAAACAGATATGCCGCAACCATATTTCATAAAGGACATAGAAGGAGACAACAGCAACTTTCTTGGTGCTATAGATGCTCCTGTGCAGATAGAGAAGACGGGATTCTTTCTCTGTACCG
This sequence comes from Bacteroidaceae bacterium, assembly GCA_045597745.1. Lineage (GTDB taxonomy): Bacteria > Bacteroidota > Bacteroidia > Bacteroidales > Bacteroidaceae > Minthosoma. The sequence continues at coordinate 3,137 of JAZLKQ010000443.1, forward strand.
AGGGGCAGATAGAGTGCACGCTTAATGGAGTCAGACACATGTTGAGCCAGAACTGTATCATAGTCTGCTTCCCATACACCATACTGCAAGTCACATACCGTTCGCACGATCTGCATGGAGTCTTGATGGGCGTCGACCTTGAGTCGCTACAGCCTGTGCTCAATAGGATTACGGATTTCGACCGTCTCTTTCTCATACAGCAGAGTCCATGCCTCAAACTGACCGACCAGCAGAGAGATACTATGCTTGACTATATCCGACTACTCAAGCTCTGTATAGTACATATCATTGAAGACGAACATGCACACGACGAACGTCGCCTTGTCTTGCACAATATACAGCACGACAAGATACGTGAGTCGCTCATGGTAGAGATACTGTTGCTATACAACGAAAATAGCGAAATGACTGCACTTGGTGTAGTCAACCGTAAGGATGTCGTGCTACAAAACTTCTTTGCCGCCTTGTACCACAACTACCGACAGGAGCATGAGGTGTCCTACTACGCTGACAAGCAGTATCTCTCCACCCGATACTTCTCCAACATCATCAAGGAACGTTCGGGCAAGAATCCGAGCCAATGGATAGCGCAGACATTACTCAATGAGGCAAAGCATCTGCTCACAGATACAGACATGACTGTCAAGGAGATATCTGATCACCTCAACTTCCCCAACCAGTCATATTTCGGCAAATGGTTTAAGAACCAGACCAACATGTCTCCATTAGAGTTTAAATTAATGCATAATTGTTAATGACATCCATTTTATCCCATCTAACTCCATCTTATAAGTGAGTGAACACAAATATTTATATCATAACGAACACGAATTTCTCGAATCAAGCGAATAAACAGGTTGGCTTAGCAGAGCTAAATGTTCGTGTATAAAATTTATTTTTGAGCAGTTACTTATATAAAATGTTGTTGACGGACTATGATGGAGATTAAGAAAGACATCCATTTGAGGTCATTTAAGGTCATCTTATATAAAATGTTCTTGACGGACTAAGATGGATGAATAACTAATTACTTATAATTTATAACTAATAATGATATTTTACTTCTCAGGAACAGGCAATTCTGCATGGGTAGCCAGATACATATCTCGTCAGCTTGGTGACGACCGTCTCTTGTTTATACCCGATCAGTTGGACGGTGACAAGACGTACAGTCTTGCAGAGGGCGAACGCCTCGGTTTCGTGTTCCCGACATACGGTTGGGGCGTACCACAGTTTATAGAGCAATTCATCTCAGAGATCCACATACATGGAGTAGACTACCTCTACTTTGTCACCACCTGTGGCGACGATACTGGTATGACACGAGAGATATTCTGCGATGCCGTGAGTCGAAAGGGGTGGACATGTGCTCTGGGGTATGCCATACAGATGCCAGAGACATATATCTGTCTGCCGGGATTTGAGCTCGATTCAAAAGAGAATGAATCCAGAAAACTCTCTGATGCACAGCTACGTATCGAGCGTATAGTCGACGACATACGTCACTATCGACGTGATGTGTTCGACTGCCTGCCGGGCAGTATGCCATGGTTAAAGAGTAAGGTAGTGCGCCCTGTGTTCAACAATATCATCATCAGCCCACGTCCGTTTAAGACGACCGACAGCTGCATATCGTGTGGACTATGCCAGAGGCAATGTCCTATGCACAATATCACACTTACCGACAATACTACTCCTTCGTGGGGAAACAACTGCGTAGGATGCCTCCGATGCTATCACTCATGTCCTCCTGGCTC
>JAZLKQ010000444.1:0-2572 GCA_045597745.1 Bacteroidaceae bacterium
CTTGACTCAGAGGACGAAGGCGAGATATATGTCGGTTGTGCTGGCGGTGCCGGTACAATAGCCACATTCGGATATACGCCTGTTGCTGTGCCTCAAGGCTTTTTCCCTATCAAGGTATCTATTGACGGACTGACTGGCGGACACTCAGGTGATGATATTAATAAGGGACGGGCTAATGCCAACAAGCTTTTGGCAAGATTTCTTTATATGAGTATGGAGAAGTATAATATGCATTTGGCAGAGATCAGTGGAGGCAACCTGCACAATGCTATACCTCGTGATGCTCAGGCGTTGATACTTGTACCGATGGCGGACAAGGAGAAGATACGAGTGGACTTCAATATATTTGCCGCTGAGATAGAAGAAGAATATCAAGGGACAGAGAGCACTATGACATTCAAGATGCAGAGTTGTGACATGCCGGCAGAATATATTGATGACGACACATCACGAAAGATTGTCTTGTCTCTACAGGCAGTACACAATGGAGTGCTCGAATACAGTCATGATATAGAGGGGCTTGTACAGACATCATCCAATCTTGCCAGTATCAAGATGATAGACGGACACAAGATACAGGTAGGTACAAGTCAGCGTAGCAGCGTATTGAGTCAGAGACTGTGCATGAGCAATACTATTGCAGCTACATTTGCAATGGCAGGTGCCGAAGTCTGGACTGGTGATGGTTATCCAGGATGGAAGCCTAACATGAATTCTAAGCTGCTTTGTGTTGCAGTAGATACATATAAACGGCTTTATGATTGCGAGCCTAAGGTCAAAGCTATCCATGCAGGACTGGAGTGTGGACTCTTCAGCGAGAAATATCCTGGTCTCGACATGATTAGCATTGGTCCTACTGTTCGTGGAGTGCACTCTCCTGACGAACGCCTGCACATCCCATCAGTAACTAAGGTGTGGGATCATCTTGTTGAGATTCTTAAAGGAATTGAATAAAGAAAGTTCTATATCATGTTCTGCATTTATTGTACAGTATATAAAGCATAAGACGTGTGGTTGTCAAATAATGACGACCGCACGTTTGTCAAGAAATCAAACATACGGTCGATTAAGCTTAAACATACGGTCGATCAAGCTTAAACATACGGTCGATGAAGCTCACACGACCGCATGATTAATATCAAATGTCTTGTGCCTTTTATAACTTGATATGGGGCAACTATTATTTTTCTGTGGAATCTGTACAATCAGTTTGTCAGGCGAGAGCCTATTTTATAACGCTACGTCGCTTACAGATGGATTGGGCGGATATATTGTTTAGGTTTATTATTATATCATGACCGAAGTATTTACTCTTCGAATCTAAGCGTCTCCACTTTGGACAGACGCTCTATGAGTTTTGGCATCAACCCCTTGCGTATGCGAAGCGTCATGAGGCAATCTGTATCATATCCTTGTGATATGATCTTGGGGTCTTCTTCCTTGACAATACGCATCACATCGTTCATATATGGATATTCAAACAGGAATGTCACATCTTCATCTACTGTTTTCTCTATAATCTCTGCAGAAGATATAGCTTCAGCCGCAGCAAGTCTATATGCAACAATAAGGCCTGAGGTACCTAACTTGACCCCACCAAAGTAACGGACTACGATAACAAGTATATCTGTAAGCTCGTTGCTGTTGATCTGACCAAGAATAGGTTTGCCTGCAGTACCAGATGGCTCACCATTGTCATTAGCTCGAAATTCCTGTCTCTCTGCACCCAGCATATATGCATAACATACATGTCGGGCGTCATAGTAACGTTTCTGATATTCGGCTACATACTGTTTGACTTCATCAACGCTATGTACAGGAATAGCAAAAGCGAGAAACTTAGATCGTTTCTCGCTATAATTGCCTTCTGATAAAGATTGTATTGTCTTATACGAATCTGACATAAAAATCAATTATGCATTATGCATTGTACATTATGCATTGGTTATGAAAGCTTGTGGATAATAAGTCCACTACGGAGCTTAGGCTCAAACCATGTAGCCTTAGGTGGCATGATGTTACCACTGTCAGCTATATCCATAATCTGCTGCATAGTGACAGGATAGAGGGCAAGAGCAACTCTCATCTCGCCACTGTCTACACGACGCTTTAGCTCGCCAAGTCCACGAAGTCCTCCAACGAAGTCGATACGCTTGTCACGACGCAAGTCCTTAATACCAAGCACATCGTCAAGGATAAGACGTGAGGAGATACTTACATCGAGTACACCTATTGGATCAGACGCATCGTATGTGCCTTCCTTTGCCTTGAGTGAATACCACTGTCCGTCAAGGTAAAGGCTGAACTCATGAAGTTCCTGTGCACGATATTCCTCTACACCCTTACATTCTACAACAAAGTTATTGGCGAGAGCAGCCAAGAACTCATCAGATGTAAGTCCGTTGAGATCCTTTATTACACGATTGTAGTCAAGGATAGTAAGCTGGCTTGCTGGGAATGCTACTGCCATAAAGTAGTTATACTCCTCATCGCCCTTATGATCAGGATTCTGCTTCGCCTTCTCTGCACCTACAAGTGCAGCAGCTGCAGAACGATGGTGACCATCAGCGAT
>JAZLKQ010000445.1:0-5903 GCA_045597745.1 Bacteroidaceae bacterium
GGGCAAGTCGGACGAACTTACGGCAGATATGCTCATCAAGGGGTCGTACGGCATACCGACGGAGGTGGAGGAACGCATTCGATTCGAACTGCATATCATGAAGACGATGGGTTTCCCAGGCTACTTCCTCATCGTGTCAGACTTTATCAACTCAGCAAGAGAGGAGTTGGGCGTGTGGGTAGGACCTGGACGTGGATCGGCGGCGGGCTCTGTGGTGGCATACTGTCTCGGTATCACCAAGCTTGACCCGCTGAAGTATGACCTGCTGTTCGAGCGTTTTCTCAATCCTGACCGTATCTCGCTCCCTGATATTGATACCGACTTTGACGATGACGGACGTGGTAAGGTGCTGCAGTGGGTAATGGACAAGTATGGTCATGAAAACTGTGCTCACATCATCACCTACGGTACGATGGCGGCTAAGAACAGTATCAAGGACGTTGCACGTGTGCAGGACATACCGCTCTCTGTAGTCAACGCCTGGTGTAAGGCGATGCCTGACCGTCTGCCTGACGGTATGAAGCCTAAGCTCAAGAATTACCTCAAGTGTACTCCTGAGCTCAAGCAGGCGCTGACGTCTACACGTCAGGAGGAGCGTCACACGATAGAGTATGCCACAAGGCTGGAGGGCACGGTGAGGAACACAGGTATTCACGCCTGCGGATTTATCATCTGTCGTGACCCTATCTCTGACCATGTGCCTGTGTCAACGGCAGACGACCCTGACTTCCCTGACATCAAGACGGCTGTGACTCAGTATGACGGTCATGTCATAGAGTCGACAGGTCTCATCAAGATGGACTTCCTTGGTCTGAAGACTCTCTCAGAGATGAAGGAGTGTGTGAAGCTCGTCAAGCAGACTCTCGGCATAGATGTCGACCTCGACCATATACCTATAGATGATGAGCGTACTTATAAGCTCTACCAGGAGGGAAAGACCATTGGAACATTCCAGTTCGAATCGGCGGGTATGCAGAAGTATCTCAAGGAGCTGCACCCTACCGTCTTTGAGGATCTCATCGCGATGAACGCATTGTACCGTCCTGGTCCTATGGATTATATACCTTCGTTTATCGAACGTAAGAATGGCCGCGAACCTATCACTTACGACATAGACTGCATGGAGAAGTATCTCAAGGATACGTACGGCATCACCGTATATCAGGAGCAGGTCATGCTCCTCTCACGTCAGCTTGCTGACTTCACGCGCGGTCAGTCTGATGCACTCCGTAAGGCGATGGGTAAGAAGAAGAAGGATATTGTAGACCAGATGAAGCCTATGTTTATCGAAGGCGGAAAGAAGAATGGCCACGATCCGAAGATACTGGAGAAGATATGGGCAGACTGGGAGAAGTTTGCCTCATACGCATTCAACAAGTCTCATGCTGCCTGCTATTCATGGGTGGCATACCAGACGGCTTACCTCAAGGCAAACTATCCTGCACAGTTTCTCGCCGCACTTATGACCCGTCGTCGTTCGGACATCAAGGAGATCACGAAGCTGATGGATGAGTGCAAGAACATGGACATAGCTACGCTCGGACCTGATGTCAATGAGTCATATATAGACTTTAGCGTCAACAAGAAAGGCGACGTGCGCTTTGGACTTGGCGGCATCAAGGGAGTAGGCGAGAGTGGCGTGCAGGCTATTGTCGAGGAGAGGGAGAAGAATGGACCGTTCAAGAACCTGTGGGACTTCTTCGAACGTGTCAACCTCAATGCCTGCAACCGCAAGAGTGTGGAGAATCTTATCGTCTCAGGAGCGTTTGATACGTTTGGCGTCAACCGTGAGTGTTATGTGGTGGTGTCTGGTGGACGTACAGAGTCTTATCTTGATGTCCTGATGAGATATGGGCAGAAGTATCAGCAGGAACAGCACTCCATGGCCAACTCGCTATTTGGCAACATGGGGCTCGATGTTGATATAGTACGACCTCAACCTCCTAAGGATATGGAGTTGTGGAGCGACCTCGAACGTCTACAGCGAGAGCGCGAACTGGTGGGCATCTATCTGTCGGCACATCCACTTGATGAGTTTGCCGTTGTGCTCAAGTATGTATGCAACGTAGGCATGTCGGAGGTTGACGACAGGACAGCCCTGCATGAGAAGTGGGGTGATCAAGAGATAAAGTTCGGTGGTATCGTCACTAATGTCCGTACCGGTACAACAAAGAGCGGTTCGCCATTTGGCATTGTGCGCATCGAAGACTTTACCGGAGGTGGCGAGATAGCACTGTTTGGCAAAGACTGGATGGAGTTTAACTCGAGCTTTATCATGGACACGTCTGTACTTGTACGGGCAAAGGTACAGCCTCGCAGATGGAAGGAGAACGAGTATGACATACAGATCAACATGGTGGAGCTGATGTGTGACGTCAAGGATACCGCCATATCGAGTGCAGAGCTTTCGTTGCCAATCGACGTGCTGACGCAGTCATTTGTGGAGGATTTTGCCGAGATGATCAATGGCAATCCGGGTAACGCCAAGCTATATGTCAATATCCGACAGGCAAGCGGCAACATCAGGTTGCTGTCTCGTAAAGTGAGGGTAAGCATAAGTAAGGAGCTGTTGAACTACCTTGACGCTCTGCCTGGAGTGCAGCTGGAGGTAAATTCTTGACGGTAGATGAACAATATATGACATAAAGTGTTTATCTTTGCAAATAGATGAGCGGACAAGCAAGACTTGACCACTATTGAGTAACAAACAACTAATATATAGACTATGGTAATAAATGAAGAAAACTATGACGCATTGGTAGCGGAAGGCAAGCCAATGGTACTCGACTTCTGGGCCACATGGTGTGGACCATGCAAGCGTATTGCTCCTGTCATTGAGGAACTCGCTCAGGCATACGAAGGCAAAGTCATTGTGGGCAAGGTCAATGTGGAAGATGCAGAGGACCTTACCGCGGACTTTGGCATACGCAATGTGCCTACTGTGCTCTTCATAAAGGACGGAGAGGTGGTTGACAAGGTGGTTGGCGCTGCTTCTAAGGCTGTGTTTGAAGAGAAGATCAACGCCCTGCTGTAGGCTGACAACATCATTGACAGTCTCATCAGATATAATTTATAAGCATATAATTTACATCTTATAATTTATACCTTATTCATTATGGCAAACATAGACGACGAAATACTGAAAGGTGCAGAAGAGGATGCACGTGAGGTGGAGTACATCATGAGCTACCTGCCTCAGGAACTCAAGGAGAAGTTTACAGAAGATGACATATACTACATCATCGACGTGATGCTGGAATATATCGAGAACAGCAAGCAGGAACCTGACGCTGATGGATGTATCGAACTCAACGTGGAAGACATTGCTAAGCATATCGTCAAGAAGGCGAAGAAGGAGGATATGGGCGCATTCGAAGTAGAAGACGTCGAGTTTGTGGTCAATGCAGAATTTGACTACAACGAGGAGTTCTGCGACGAATAGTCGTCCGTCTGACTTAGCATGACAATCCGTTGGCTTTTTGTCTCACAATCACAATACATTTATGGCAACATCACAGCGTCTTACACAGAACCAAGAGCAACGCCTGCAGTTGAAGCTATTGCCTCAGCAGATGCTGGTGCAGCGGCTTGTGGAGTGCTCTGTGGCGGAACTTGAACAGCGTGTCAAGAATGAGATTGAGGATAATGTGGCACTGGAAGAAGGCAGGGATAATGATGGCATGGACGAAGTTGATGGTCAGGTGGATGGTGCAGAGGATATGGGTGGTGATGATGATTATGGTGATGGTGAGTACTCGTCAGACGAATCGCAGGAGATATATGACTATGGGTCTCCTGACGACGTACCGTCGTATCTGCTGAACAGGCGTGAGAATGAAGGTGCAGAGATACCGATAGGTGATACTGGCTCTTTCATACAGGATCTGGAACGGCAGATAATGGACTTTGATGTCACAGAGCGCCAGAGGAAGCTGGTGGAGTATCTCATTGGCTCGCTTAACGAGAAGGGCTTTGTCGACCGTTCGCTGCAATCCATTTCGGACGATCTTCAGTTTAATAATTATATAGAGGTGTCCACAGAAGAGCTGCAGGATGCGCTTGATATACTGCAACGGTTTGATCCTCCAGGCATTGGTGCACGCAATCTACAGGAGTGTCTCCATATTCAGATAAAGCGTCTACTGGACAATGCCGACGGCATATCGGAGGCAGAGCGCAATCTTCTCCTGCTTGAGCAGGAGGTGGTGACCAATCATTTTAAGGATTTCGAAAACAATAACCTTGGACGTATAAGGGACGCTCTTGGCATATCTGAGGCGAAGTTGATCAAGGTGAAAGCTGGCATTGCAAAGCTTAATCCACGCCCAGGTATAGCGTTGGGCGAATCTGCTTCGTCAGCTGTACAGACAGCTATACCGGACTTTATCATCGAGACGACTCCGGACGGAGATATAAGTTTGTCACTCAACAATGGCAATATACCGACTCTGCATGTGTCTGCCGACTACGTGCAGCAGATGGAGATGTACAAGCAGGGTGTACACATGTCTAAGGGACAGAAGGAAGCTTTCAGCTTTACTCGGCAGAAGATAGATGCGGCTCGGACATTTATTGATTCCATCAAGCAGAGGCATCAGACATTGTATAAGACAATGAAAGCTATCATACACATTCAGCGTGAGTTTATCCTTTCACAAGACAGGGAGGATATCGTGCCGATGACGTTGCAGGATGTAGAACGTGCCTCTGGCATAGACTTTACGACTGTATCGAGAGTCAAGAAGAATAAGTTTGTAGCGATAGATGGTAAGCAGTATTCGCTCGAGGTGTTCTTCCCTCATACACGCAATAATGCCAAGGGTGAGGCTGTCATCAAGCCGGTGATTAATTCACGACTTAGTGAGATCATCGAGTCGGAAGACAAACGGCAACCTTACACTGATGACCAGCTTGTCGCTCAACTTGCTCAGCGAGGACTGAATATCAAACGTCGTACGGTAGCGAAGTATCGTGAAGAATTAGGTTATCCAACAGCACAGAAGCGCAAAACATTATGACAAACAAGAGAATAATACGTTTCGCCCATATACTATCAGCGGTATTTTCACCATTTTATGCACCGCTGCTTGCCTTTCTGTGGCTGTTTTTCTTCAGCTACCTCAAGCTGTTGCCATTAGGTTACAAGATATGGATACTCGCCCTTGTGTTCGTGTTTACGATATTCATACCACGCATGAGTATCGGTGTCTTTCGTAGGGTAAACAGATGGACACGATGGCAGTTGAGCAAGCGGCGCCATCGCCACATGCCATACATACTCACCCTGTTGAGCTACTCGATATGTCTGTATATGCTGTCGTACATCAATACTGCAGTGTTCTTTCGTGGTATAGTGATGGCGGCACTTGCCGTACAGATTATATGTGTATGTGTAAACACATGGTGGAAGGTCAGTACGCACATGGCAGGCATCGGTGGACTGGTAGGTGCACTGGTGTCATTCAGCTATATCTTTTTTTACAATCCAGTATGGCCAGTATGTGTGATGCTTATCCTGTCGGGTATGCTTGGCACAAGTCGTATGGTACTACGTCAGCACACTTTGTCTCAAGTGTTGGGCGGATTCTTTATCGGGCTAATAGCGACAATGGTATTTACGCTTATAAGATGGGTGTAAATCGCCTGTTCATTTCTTTTGTTAGATAATAAATAATCATATATAAATTATGCAACCAATAGTATCAATCATTATGGGCAGCACAAGCGATCTCCCTGTTATGGAGAAGGCTGCCAAGTTCTTCGACGAGATGGAAATACCTTTCGAGATCAATGCACTCAGCGCACACCGCACCCCAGAGGCTGTGGAGGAATTTGCAAAGGGAGCCAAATCTCGCGGTATCAAGGTCATTATAGCAGGTGCGGGTATGGCGGCAGCTCTCCCA
>JAZLKQ010000446.1:0-5611 GCA_045597745.1 Bacteroidaceae bacterium
TTTTACTTGTTACACTGGCGTTTGCAGTATCTGCCGTTAAGGCGCAGGACATATCGTCGGTAGAGATAGATGGCAACAACATCATGACTTCGGGTGCAGACCACAACACGGCGTTCTCCAATAAATACCGGCTTGTAGTCAAAGACAACAGCGGCAAAGTCTTGAATGATGGTGACATGAAGACACAGTACTCTGTGGTATGGGATATAGACGGATTTAAGACAGACAATGATACTCAAGGTCAGTATTGCGACTCATACGGAGCTTTCTCAGTCAATGGCAAGAGTCAGTTAAGCACCACATTCGAACTGAAAAATACTCCGATGAACTTTATCGGTAATATGACCGCTACCCTCACCGTCGGCAAGAAGCAATATGTAGCAAGCAAATACGTGGCTTCCATATCTACTCCAGAAGACAATACAAATGCTGATGCAGCCAACGAGTCTCAGCGTATGGAGATCAAGGCTGAGAGCGGCAGAGTGTACGAAGTCAAGGTGGCATATACAGGTGTGCTAATGGCAAGTTATCTCAACGAAGACCTGTCAGGATATGAGCTTGGTCGGCAGGAACAGGCTGATACCATGACGTACACCGTGCCATGTGTTGACGGCAAGATAGACCTCTTTGCCATTACTGGCAATGGTGCTACACCACACATCTCTTACGTAAGTATTGCTCCACAACCAGAAAAGCAGGCGAGGAAGAAGAGGAAGGTACACCATATCGGCGACTCTACATCAGCCAACAAGGGCTCATGGATGTATCATCTGCTCGAACTCATAGCCGAAGGCAAATACAAGGATCTCACTTCACTCTGCGACATGTGCAACGATGGTGCTGGAGGCAGAAACCTCCGTACCTACTACATGCAGGGCAGGCTCGCCAAGGTGCTCTGCGACATCTGCCCTGGTGACATCGTGATGATTGGCAACAACGGTACCAACGGCATGAACAAGACATTCGAAGAGGACCTCAACCGATATATAGATGCTGCAGAGGCATTTGGCGCCAAGATCATACTCAACAGCTATACACCTCATGGCGCGGTATCACGATGGACTGGCGGTTACAATAAGGAGACACAGACATTTGACAGCTATCGACGTGACCAGTACGACGTTATCACACGCAAGATAGCGGAAGAGAGGGCAAAGAGCGACAAGCGCTATATAGGGTTTGTAGAGATCGGCATCAATGCTGACAAGGCATTCAACGCATACGTCGACGACTACAAGACTGGAGGATATGCAAGCCGTGATGATGCGGCACAAGCTATCATAGCGTGTTATCCTGACCACAATCACTACAGCAATGCACCACTTGCATGTGAACTGATGCTCAACGGCTACAAGGATGCACCGGGTATCGTCAAGCAACTTGTCACACTACTGCGCAAGGCAAAATGATGATACGTATGATGAGCTTTCGTCATACGTATGTCGAGACGTTATCGAACGTATGTCGAGACGTTATCGAACGTATGACGCATCTCTCTCATTAATTGGGTGAGTATTTACTCCGTTATAATAATGTGATAGTTGTGGTATATGCAATTGTATCCCTTTATGTATGGTGTTTCATCTATTTTTAGTACATTTGCACTCATTAATCTAACAACTCAACTTATTTCAACGTTTATCATATATCAATATGAAAGCAAAATTCTACAAAGTATTGGTAATGGCGCTGTTTGCTTCTACTATGGCAATGGCGCAGTCGGCTCGTATAGAGCAAAACTGGAACAGTAGCTGGAGCTTCCGCCTTGAGCAAGGCAATGCGCCAGAGCAAGCAGTCGTATTGCCTCACGACTGGAGCATAGACAGCGACTTCGCTAAGGACGCCGCTATGGGCAACGAAGGTGGATACCTGCCTGCAGGCTCTGGATGGTATCGCAAGACGCTCAACATGCCTAAGTCTTGGGTTGGCAAACAGGTCAAACTCGTGTTTGACGGTGTATATCAGGACAGCAAGATATATGTCAATGGAGATAGCGTTGGCAGCCATTTCTATGGTTATACGCCATTTGTGGTAGATATTACAAAGCAACTCAAGGTAGGCAACAATGAGGTGAAGGTACATGTGGACAACTCCAAGCAGAAGAATTGTCGCTGGTACTCTGGTTCGGGTATCTACCGCAAGGTACAGCTCATCGTTTGCGACCCAGTACACATCGCTCCATGGGGCATTGCAGTCACTACTCCAAAGGTTAGCAATGACGAAGCTGTCGTAATAATAAAGACAGATGTGAAGAACGAGGGCAACTCGCCAAAGAACATAAAGGTAAGAGTGTCAATCCCTTCAGTCAATGCTACGGCTACAAGTCCTGAGATGACAATCGCTCCTGCCGATGTCTACAACAAGGTGACTCAACAGCTCATCATCAGCAATCCTAAGCTATGGAGCTGTGACTCTCCTGACCTCTATGAGGCAAAGGTGGAGATACTGGAGAACGGCAAGGTGATAGACTCTAAGACAGAGACATTTGGCGTACGTACCGTCGAATACGATGCGCTGCATGGTCTTCGCATCAACGGCAAGCAGACGCTCATCTATGGTGGTGACGCTCACCACGACAACGGCATACTTGGTGCTGCATCATACCGCAACGCCGAATACCGTAAGGTACGACTGATGAAGGATGCAGGATTCAACCTCGTACGTACAAGCCACAACCCACCTTCAGAGGACTTCCTCCGTGCGTGCGACGAACTTGGTCTGATGGTTATCGACGAGGCATTTGACGGATGGGAAGTACAGAAGAATACTTACGACTACCATCTGCGCTTCAAGCAGGAGAGCAGCGACGATGTAGCTGCTATGGTACTCCGCGACCGCAATCACCCAAGTATCATCTCGTGGAGTATAGGCAATGAGATTATCGAGCGCAAGCAGATAGCTTCGGTTGCTACAGCTCAGAGACTCAAGTCTGCCATACTCAAGCATGATGATACTCGTCCTGTCACTGAGGCACTCTGTGCTTGGGATCCTGACTGGGAGATATATGATCCACATGCCGCTGTACTCGACATCACAGGTTTCAACTACATGATGCACAAGGCAAAGAGTGACCACGAACGAGTGCCAGAGAGAGTGATGTGGCAGACGGAGAGTTATCCTCGTGACGCATTCAGCAACTGGGAGATGGTGCATGACTACCCATACGTCATCGGTGACATCGTCTGGACTGCTATAGACTACCTCGGTGAGTCGGGCATCGGACGTTTCTTCTACGAAGGCGAGACAGATGGCGAACCATGGATGAAGTTGCAGTTTCCTTGGCATGGAGCGTACTGTGGCGACATCGACATCATCGGTTGGCGAAAGCCTATCTCACACTATCGCGAGATGCTCTATTGTCCTGACAAAGAGAAGATATACATGGCAGTAAAGGAACCTGACGGCTACTTCGGCAAGGTGAAGGAGACCATGTGGTCGGTATGGCCTACATGGGAGTGCTGGAACTGGAAAGGACACGAAGGCAAGAACATCGACGTGGAGGTGTATTCAAGCTATCCAAAGGTACGTCTGTATCTCAACGACCGACTCATCGGCGAACGACAGACCACACGTGCACAGCAGTTTAAGGCAACGTTTGGCATACCTTACGAGGCAGGTACACTCAAGGCGGTAGGCGTAGACAGCGAGGGCAATGAAGCCGAGTCTCGCACTCTCTCAACGTCAGGCGAAGCCGTTGACATCCGTCTCACTACCGACGGACAGCTCAATACACGTGACCAGGACGTATGTTTCATCACTGCCGAACTTATCGACAAGAACGGCATACGTGTACAAGATGCAGAACAGGAACTACGTTTCGAAGTGAAGGGCAATGCCACTCTCATCGCCACAGGAACAGGTGACCTCAAGGACACCAACTCATACACCAGCAATACCCGAAAGACATACAAGGGCATGGCGATGGCTGTAGTTCGCTCCAACGGCAAACCGGGCGTAGTCACTCTTACCGTAACTGGCAAGGGTATCAGCAAGAAGATTGCTATAAAGAGCAGCGCACTATAAGGCTGACTTGACATATATATCAATAAAAATACCACCCTTTGAGGTGGTATTTTTATTCTCAAAACTCAAACACATCTTCCTCTTGCCCCTCTCGGTGGAGGCGATCCATATAGTTCTCATAACTGATATATCTGCCTCCCATGCTCTCGAGATGAGGCGTATGAAACTGGCAATCTATGACTCCATCGTATGGCTGCAGTAGCTTTGCGAGTGCGATGAGTGCAAGCTTAGATGCACTTGGTACAAGACTAAACATGCTTTCTCCGCAGAAGTTCTGCCCTACTATCACTCCATAGAGACCGCCAACAAGAGTGCCATGAGGTTTTTCCTTATCAGTTGCTGACTTGTCCCACACCTCGACTGATGCCACACGATGCATGTCATGTAGAGCGGTATAGGCATCTATCATGTCGTCGCCAAGCCAGGCACCACACTTGTCGTAGCGATGGTCTACCTGACTACAATGCCTGATGACACGGTCAAATGCCTGATTGAACGTCACATGGTATGTACCTCTCCTTATGAGCTGACGCATGGAGTGACTGATATGTATCTCGTTGGCAAATATGACGAAACGACTGAGCGGACACCACCATTCGATATAATAGCTCTCCTTGAATCCGTACCATGGAAATATCCCTTTGCTGTATGCCTCTATCAGTTTGTCTGGATGGAGATTGCCACCTACGGCTATCTCTCCATCATAGTTTCCGTCGTAAGGATTGGGAAACTCAAAGTCGTCATCATCAAGTATATGTATCATGGGAGAAGTTGAATAAAGAATGCAATATAGTGTATACACTACCTCAAATTACACATCATGCATTATGTATTAACACAAGTCGGTCATCATCAACATCAACGGTCACATTGCCGCCTTTCCTAAGTTTGCCGAAGAGTATCTCGTCCATAAGCATAGGAGTAAGGTGCTGACTGATGGCACGATCCATCTCGCGTGCTCCGTACTGACTATTGTATCCATGACGTAGCAGATACTGTCGTGCAGCGTCTGTAAGGGCGAGAGTGACGTCCTTGCTACTGAGTCTGACGCCGAGCTGTCGTATCTTCTTGTCAAGTATGTGGGTAGCCATGGTCTCGTCCATCTCGTTGTACACGACCGTACCAGAGAGACGGTTGTGGAACTCAGGCTTAAATGTCTTCTTTACAGTACTGAGCATAGCCTCGCCCTTAGTGCTACCTTTGCCAAATCCCACGCTTGCCTGACCCGCATACTGTGCGCCGGCATTGGAAGTCATGACGAGTATCACATTCTTGAAGTATGCCTTGTTGCCCTTGTTGTCCGTCAGACGTGCATAGTCCATCACCTGCAGCAATATGTTGTATATATCTGAGTGAGCCTTCTCTATCTCATCAAGCAGGAGCACACAGTTAGGGCTCTTGCGTATAGCATCGGTCAGTAGTCCGCCCTCTTCATATCCTACGTATCCTGCTGGCGAACCGATCAACTTGGATATAGTATGCTTCTCGGTGTATTCGCTCATATCGAAGCGTACGAGCTCAATGCCAAGCTCCTGAGCCAGCACCTTGCACACTTCGGTTTTGCCGGCACCTGTAGGACCTACAATTG
>JAZLKQ010000447.1:0-3155 GCA_045597745.1 Bacteroidaceae bacterium
ATCTGGGTCAACGTACTGATAACGCAGACGTACACCAGTCTCTACCTTGTTCACATTCTGACCACCGGCACCACTTGAACGGAAAGTATCCCATGAAATCTTGCTCTTATCAATAACGACCTCAATGCTGTCATCTACCAACGGAGTGACAAAGACACTTGCAAACGAAGTCATTCGCTTGCCTTGGGCATTATAAGGAGAAACTCTCACAAGGCGATGCACGCCATTCTCACCCTTCAGGTATCCATATGCCGAGTCACCCTCAATCTCCATTGTGACAGTCTTGATACCAGCTTCATCACCATCCTGGAAGTTGCTGATAGTCAACTTATACTTATGAGCATCTGCCCATCTCTGATACATACGCATCAGCATCGAAGCCCAGTCCTGGCTTTCTGTACCACCAGCTCCAGAGTTGATCTTGAGAACACAGTCCATACCATCAGCCTCATTGCGAAGCATATTTCTGAGTTCGAGCTTCTCAATAAGGTCTAAAGCCAAGGCGTATGCCTCATCGACTTCGTCCTCCGTCATCATCTCTTCCTTGTAGAAATCAAAAGCCACCTCAAGATCATCCGTTGCCGTCTTCACTTCCTTGTAGCCGTCAATCCACTTCTGCAAGTCCTTTACCTTCTTCATCTGCAGCTCTGCAGCCTTGGCATCGTCCCAGAAACCTGGTGCCTGAGTGCGAAGTTGCTCTTCCTCTACCTCTACAAGCTTACTCTCTATACCAAGATAACGGTACAGGGCTTCCGTACGCTCTTTCAGGTCCTTCAATTGTTCTGCTGTAATCATATATGCATAATTTTGGTGCAAAGTTAGCAAACAAATACTTATTTATTAAATCTTTATCGATAAAAGTTAACGTCAAAAAAACTATTTGAATTAACTTTGCATCAAAATACATTCATTATGGAATACAAAGCAGGAACACTTGAGGCTGTCGAATTGCTCAAAAGACTGATATCCTCACCATCAACAAGCAGAGACGAGGCACTTGCCGCTGATATCATGGTAGACTACATGTCAAGCAAAGGTCTATGCGTAGAGAGAAGTGGCAACAACGTATGGACCATTTCTCCCGATTTCATCGAAGAAAAACCTACTATTCTGCTCAATGCTCACATAGATACTGTTAAGCCTGTCAGCGCATGGACAAAGGAGCCTTTCACACCTACAGAAGTACAATCAGAAGATGGTGACACCATCATCTACGGACTTGGAAGCAATGACGATGGAGCAAGTGTAGTGAGTCTGTTGCAGGTGTTCATGAAGCTCTGCATGCGTCCTCAGTCATACAACCTGATATTTCTCGCCTCATGCGAGGAAGAAGTGTCAGGCAAGAACGGCATAGAAAGCGTATTGCCACAATTGCCAAAGATCAGCCTTGGTGTAGTTGGCGAGCCAACAGGTATGCAACCAGCCATCGCCGAAAAGGGGCTCATGGTTATCGACGTGACAGCGTACGGCAAGGCAGGGCACGCCGCACGCAACGAAGGAGACAATGCCATATACAAAGTGCTTGACGATATCCTGTGGATACAGGAATACGAGTTCCCTAAGCAGACAGAACTGTTAGGGCCAGTCAAGACCACTGTCACCATCATCAATGCCGGCACTCAGCACAACGTCATACCAGACAAGTGTACATTCACCATTGACGTACGAAGTAACGAGTGCTATAGCAATGAGGAAATATTCGATGAAATCAGCAAAAATATCAAGTGTGAGCCAAAGGCACGTTCGTTCCGTCTCAACTCTTCACGCATAGAAGACACGCATCCGTTTGTACAGAGAGCAAAGGCGCTCGGACTTATACCTTTCGGTTCTCCTACTCTATCAGATCAGGCACTTATGCGATTCCCATCAGTAAAGATTGGCCCAGGGCAGTCAAGCAGAAGTCATACCGCCGACGAATATATTAAGATAAGCGAGATAGACAACGCCATAGATATCTACATGAAGATACTAGATGGACTGGTGCTATGAGGGCTTTCAGACAAACAAAAGCTCATCCTACAGAGAATTAATAGATTAGACTCGAAAATTACTTTTTTCGACGGAATAATTGCTGTAAAACTACACTTTTTCAACGGAATAAACACCTATAGATAACAATTATCCTGTTGTGGTCTAAATCAAATATCAGATTACGACAGGATCATACTGATTAATTGCACCACTTCTATATCATATAATACATACCGGTATCGTATGTCTGTCAACTAATGGGATAGTATTTATTTTCTTTTGTTATCTATATTTTCCTGGAAAACTTAGAGTATATCATTGCCAAAAATAAACATGCGGTCGATTCGATACCGTCGACCGCATGATTGCGTTTAATCGAACGTATGATTAAGCCTCAACGTCCGTATGATTAAAATCAATTAAGAATAATACTTGCAGGTTTGTATTGTCAGGTGATGATATATCACATGCGCCACGAGTCCCTGCTTATCTGCCGAGCCATTGCTCTGGATTGAGTCGTGCACTCTCCTTACGAAGCTGGAAGTGGAGTATGTAGTCACCAGAGCCATCTGCACCTACTCTACCGAGGGTCTGTCTTACTGTCACTTTCTGTCCTTTGCTAACAGATACAGATGAGAGTCCAGAATATACTGATATGTAACTACCATGACGTAC
The DNA here is from genome assembly GCA_045597745.1 of Bacteroidaceae bacterium. GTDB lineage: Bacteria > Bacteroidota > Bacteroidia > Bacteroidales > Bacteroidaceae > Minthosoma. The sequence goes on from JAZLKQ010000447.1 coordinate 2,647, forward strand.
CATAACTATGTAACTTGAGCCATACTGGAATACTGATGACACTTCGCCGTCAAATACTGCACGTGCCATTGCTCCTGATTGTCCCTTTATGTCTACACCCTTATTGTCAAGGGTCACATTGTTGAGTCCTGAAACTGTGTATGTTCCATAATGACCTGATATGGTGTATGAGCCTGTGATTGGCATTGGGAGACGGCCCTTGTTGGTAGCAAAATTGGTAGAGAGGCGTGCGTCATTGTCATCTGCCGCTCTCCAAGCTGAAACCTTGTTGCGTACTTCAGGTTCGGCAGTTGCCACAACCTTCTCGTTCTTGTCTGTAGCCTTTTCTGCTTTCTCAGCCTTTTCTGCAGCCTTAACCTCTGTATTGGTACGCTTTACCTCTGCATTAGCACGAGCAACTTCGGCCTCAGCCTTCTTCTTTGCCTCTGCGTCTTTTGCAGCCTGAGCAGCCTTGCGTGCCTCTTCTGCAGCCTTGCGTGCAGCCAACGCCTTCTCTTGGGCTGCCTTAG
>JAZLKQ010000448.1:0-2494 GCA_045597745.1 Bacteroidaceae bacterium
AATGACGAGAGGCATTATGCTCTTGGGGTCTTTTACTATCTGGTCACTTTCTATCATCTTGCCATCTTCTTTGCTGAACGTATACCCGTAGAATGATGGTATTCCATGTGCAGCACCAATATTATAAGTATAACCAGCATAAGTATAGGAGATATATTTTGTTTCGTTCGCAGAGAGTTCTATCTGGTGAGTGATACTAATCTCGGATGCGCTTGTCTCCTCCTCAAGGCCACGAGTTGGATTGTTGACAAAGTCATTTGCCATAGCAACGAAGTCTGTCTTGTCTCCTGCATATTCATTGTTGATCACGTCATTAACCCAATTTCCGATTGCACTCTTCATATATGGTTGAGCAAACGTTGGTGCGTCAATGGTGATTTCGTGCTCCATATCTCCGTATTTACGGTTAGCCGTGACCTTGGTAGTCATATAGTCCGATGTGGGTTCTGTATTCAGAGTTGGTTCACATATCACCTTAAGATTCTTGTCCATGGCACCATAGAGATTGCCCTGACGAGTAACATACATGTTACCGCTCTTAGCAAGCAGGATGTCATCGTATGCTACTTCGGTGATGTATTTTCCTTCAATAGTCAGCAATCCCTTTTTGCCATGTGTACTTACAACGAGTACGTCAGACTTGCCCTCTAATGGCTTAATATCATCAAAGATAGCTTCTGTCAGTTCCTGCAAGCTGTTATTCCCAAGAGCCCAGAAGCCATCCTTCTTAAGCAAAGTACGATTGGAGGCGAAAGACTTGACATCATCATATATAGGTTGCTGTATCACTATGCCTTGCTTTGTGAGACAACCAAACTTGTTGCCTTTCTTGATGATAGGCACCTCTATCCATGTAGGAAATATGATCTTGTCCATTGTTGGCTCAAGGCATATCTTACCATACTCATCCATGGTGCCATATTTGTCGCCTTTCTGGATGATGTAGAACTTATAGTCTTTCTGCTTCTCGATATTGTCAAGCGAACAAGTGAGTATCTCCTCTCCCTGTCGGTTGATTACTCCATACAGCCCGTTGTTTCTTACCCTTGCTATTTGTCCGATAAAGTCCATGATCTCATCGTACTTAGGCTCTACAAGATACTCTGCATTACGACGTATAATGCCCCACTTGTCGTGACTGCATACGAGAGCCATGCCATCTATAAATGGTTTTGCTGCATTGAATACGGGTTTGATGACAAATTTCTCCTTCAGGTTAGCATATCCCCATAGCCCCTTCTTCTCCATAGGCGCTATAGTCTCAGTCATGTCTTTCTCGCTGAGAGGCTTCAGCTTTGGTGTTTGTGCATATATATTTGTAGATGCCATAGTCAAGGCAAGAGCCATGATGGCGACTTTAACATTGTCTATTGATAGTAATGATGCCATAATTGATGAGTAGTTACAATAATTTGACGCAAAGATAACGCTTTTTCCTAATAATGTTATTAACATTACATCATAATCATTATCTTTGCACGGATATTGGGTCTATACAGACACATACTGCCTACTACTGAAAGCAGTCGGACGGTCTGTCGCTGGTGGCAGCAATGTCACGAGAGGAAAGTCCGGGCAGCATAGAGCACCCTACTTCCTAATGTAGAAGCACTTCGTGAGGGGTGAGTAATGTAGAAGAAAACACCCGCCTGCTCTCTTTCGGGGCGGGTAAGGGTGAGAAGGTGGGGTAAGAGCCCACCAGCGGCATGGTGACATGTCGGCTGTGCATCTTAGGGGCTGCAAGTTCATGTATACTGGCGTCTGAGGGCTGCTCGTCCGAGGCAGAGGGTAGAACGCTAAAGCTTGATGGTGACATCAAGATTGGATAAATGACAGACACGTATCCTTGTGATGCGTACAGAACCCGGCTTATAGCCCGACTGCTTTCAGCTGTAGACAATCTTATTATAGATATGATTGTATAATAGAACATTCAACAATAATATAAACTTAAAACAACAACAAACATGCGAGTAATTATCACGAAAGACTATGACGACATGTCACGTTGGGCAGCCAACTATGTAGCTCAGCGCATCATTGAATTTAATCCTACTCCAGAGCGTCCATTCGTTCTCGGTTGTCCTACAGGATCATCACCACTTGGTCTATATAAGCAGCTTATCAAACTCTATGAAGCTGGAAAGCTCAGTTTCAAGAATGTAGTCACATTCAATATGGACGAATATGTCAACCTTCCTGAGGCTCATCCAGAGAGTTACCACTCATTCATGTGGACAAACTTCTTCAACCATATTGACATCAAACAGGAGAATGTGCATATCCTCAACGGTAATGCTCCTGACCTTGAAGCAGAATGTGCTGCTTACGAAAAGGCAATCGAAGAAGCAGAACAGCTACGTGTAGATGCTGAGGAAGCAAGGGAACATGCGGAAGATGATCGTGTCACCGCAGAGCAGAACAGAGTATCTGCGGATAATGCGAGAGCTCAGAATGAGTCTGATAGAGTAACAGCAGAGAATCAGAGAGAACA
>JAZLKQ010000449.1:0-9573 GCA_045597745.1 Bacteroidaceae bacterium
CTTCGTTGAGTGATGAACCTTCCGCATTAGAACCACCCTGTACAGCTGCAGTGTAAGAGAGTACTGCAATGCTTTCTTCTGGTTCTGGCTCTGGTTCTGGAGCAGGAGCAACAAACTCGTATGAAGCGTTCTTGAATGAAAGCCATGAGATGTTGTTGTCAGCAGCAACGTTGAAAGCGATTACAAGGTTACCCTCTTCGTCTGCCTTACCTTCAGCCTTAGCCTCCATCATACGGAACTGTGGAGCTACGAGGTCACCTGCACATACGTCAACAGCCTCGCCGTCGCCAGCAGAGAGTGTGATACCTGTAGCCTCATCACCACCATTATTCTTGATACGTACACGTGTCAAGATTGTAGCAGCATAAGTTGCGCCTGGCTCAAGACCTGTGATTGTAGTTGCAATTTTGTTAGCACCAAGTGAACCATCATCACCTGTCCAATACTCGAAGAATGGCACGAGGAAGTCATAGTTCTCGAGCTCTCCTTCTACAGACCAAGTGTTGATGTAGAGATTCTTGTCAAAGTTGTTTGCAGCCTGTCCGCCTGTTGTCCAAGGAGTAAGGAGGAAGTTGTACTCTGTAGAAGAGTGCCAGCCTGTCGCTGAGTTAGGATTCACAACAACTTCGTCGAGTGTACCATCTTCATAAGCCTGTGCGAGTGCTTCGTACTTAGCCTTGTAAGCATCATAGCCTTCACCGTAGATGTTTGTACCCTCAACAAGCTTCTTCTGAGCTTCGAGAGCTGGTCCTGCTGTAGCAAAAATGTTGATAGAAATCTTGGCAGCGTTGATGGCATCAACAAGAGCTGTATAGTTAGCGTCAGTTGCCTCAGACTCTAGTGCAGCTTTAGCGTCATTCAAGTCCTGAGCAGCCTTTACGGACATCTGTCCTTCTGGGATTTGACTTACAAGTTCTTCTACCATCTCAGGAGTGATGGCAGTTTCCTGATGGAAAGTCAAGGACTTGATCTGGATAGTGTGCCAGTTAGTACCGCCGTTTTCCTTAGCAATACCCATGTTGATGGTTCCGTCAGTCACTTCCACTTCGATAGTGTACTCGCCGTTCTTGGTAGTTCCTGTGGCATTCTGAGCAGCTACAGGTGTCTTTGCGTCATTAGCAAAAACATAAGCGATGTCAGTTGCACCGTCAGCGAAAGGTACTGCCTGAGCGATGCCACGTTCTGGTGTGTACATAGCATTGGCATAGAGTACCAATGTGTACGAACCATTCTCCAGACCTTCGACAGTCTGAGAGATGATTACGCCAGTTGCGTCTGCTGTTCCTGCGTTGTAGTTCTCGCACATAGCGACTCCTGTGCGTCCATCTGCTGTTGATACAAATGGAGCTGCCCATTCGCCAGCTGTAGGTGCGCCTTTCCAATTAGTAGGGACAAGTGCAGTCTTATCGATGTCGATAGCGAATGCACTGAGAGTGACAGCAAGCAACGTAATCAAAGAAAGTAATTTTGCTTTCATAAATGATTTTGTTGAATTGGTTAATAATAATATGAATAAAAACTTAAATAAGTATTTCTTCTAATAGTTAGCTACATGATAGTTGTTAGCTTTGTTCATAACGAGCGATACCACTCATTAATAGTAGATTAGGTGACAAAGGTAAGTAAAAGTATTGTGTCCTACAAACAAATGTCAAAAAAACTATGCTAATATGTGCATAAATAGCTCCCTTCGCATTTCATATATTGGCTGTGCGCCTTATCTATGTATTGGTGAAGTATATTATGCGAAAAAAAGTATCGGAAGATTTATCGCAATCTTCCGATACTTTCAACGGATGAGTCTGTGCCAAAAGCAACTGGCAGAGCTTCTTGTTTGTTCCCGTTTTGTGGAATCTTTGTTATAATCTATTGTAATTACTTATCGAGAGAAACGAGTTTGTAGTTCTTGGTGCCCATGCCGATCTTCTCTCCCCAGTCAATGATATGACCGCCATGCTGCTTTTCGATGCGCTTGATGAGAGGAGTAGGGTTGTTGTTCTGGTCTGGCTTTATGCCATATACGAGGTCGAGGCAAGCCTTGTCGAGTGCTATAGGGTCAGTGCTGGCGAGAATACCGATGTCCTGTATCTCTGGTGCATGTGGATGACCGTCACAGTCACAGTCTATAGAGATGTTGTTCATTACATTGATATATATGATGTTGCCTTCGCCGAAGAAGTCTGCTACGCCCTGTGCGGCAGCAGCCATACTCTCGAGGAAACCGTCCTGGTTCTGTGTGTGTTGCCATGCGATACTTGGCACTGATGAGAATCCTGCTGAGTGTATATATGCCTTGCCTGCTGTAGAGGCAACACCGATAGACTGATTCTTGAGTACTCCGCCAAAGCCTCCCATGACGTGGCCCTTGAAGTGAGCGAGGTTGATCATAAAGTCATAGTTTGCCAAGTGTTCGCCAACGATGTCGTACTTGATATGTGACTTGTCACGTACAGGTATACGTACTTCGCCGTATTCGTCCATGATGTCTACGGCAAAGATTGAGTCGAAACCATGTGCATGGATAGTTTCCCAATGCTTAGCCTTGTCCTGACGTGAACCGCCGTATGCAGTACAGCACTCGACGATTGTACCGTTGACTTCGTCCACGAGGTTGCGGATAAGTGTAGGTTTGAGATAGTGATTGCCTCCCATCTCTCCTGTACTGATCTTGACGGCAACACGTCCGTGAGCCTTTACGCCAAGAGCTTCATAAATCTTTACAAGTGATTCGGGAGATATGTCCTTGGTCATATACACCTTTGACTGCTTCTGAGCCAAAGCTCCCATTGTTGCCATCATGATGATGGACGCTAATAAGAAAAGTCTCTTCATATTTAGTTTTTAATTAAAGTACATTATAAATAAGAAAAGAGGACCACGACACTCGCGTGCAGCAATCCCCCAAAATGATAAACACCTATTTACTACTTATGGGGTTAGACTTGCACGTTGTGTGTAGGTTTAATCGAAAAGCATAAAAAAGTTACTTTTTTTTCAAAAAAAGTTATTAATCCTCAATAATACCTGTAATTTTCCCTTCATTTGTAAGTACGAGAACATCAGGCTTGATGCTGATGAGCCCACGTTTGTACAAATTGCCGACAGCATTCTTAAAGGTCTTCTTGCTCACATGGAACGCTTCGTATATGTCTTCGGCAGGCGACTTGTCGTGAAATTGGCAAGTGCCGTCAGGCGATTCCTGCATATACTGTAACAGCTGGTCGGAGAAGTCCATGACATGCTTACGGCCACGTGTCTGCATCACGAGGTCTATCTTTCCGTCGCTACGCACATACTTGACGTATGCGTCAAATGTGTCGCCCGTATGTATGTTGCGGAATATCTCGTTTTGGAAGAACATACCGGAGTATTGCCCTTCCACTATAGCCTTGAATCCCATGTCTGTCTTCTGCTGTACAAGCACACTCACCTTGTCGCCAGGCGCATACTCGGGCATATCTTGCGAGAGAAACTTCTCCACCTTGGCAGACGCTACTATGCGGTATGTCAATGCGTCGATATAGCAATATACTATATAACTCTTGCCCTGCTGCATACGCATCTTCTGTTCCTTGAACGGACAGAACAGGTCCTTCATCAATCCCCAGTCGAGAAATGCTCCATACTCGTTAGTCCACTTTACCTCAAGGCAGGCAAACTGTCCTACCTCTATCAGTGGATGCTCTGTGGTAGCCACAAGCCTCTCCTCACTGTCGAGATACAGGAACACGTCTACCACATCGCCTATCTGTGTGCCCTCGGGTATATATCTCTTTGGCAACAGCACGTCGCCTATCTCGCCTGCATCCAGGTACATGCCAAAGTCCACTTCGCGCAATACCTCCAGCTGATTTCTCTTTCCTAACTGTATCTTCATAATGCTACATCTTGTTGTACGTTATCTGTCGCTTGCGCAATATCCTCCGTTGGCTGCGCCTCGACCTTTACTTCTATCTCACCGTCCTTCATGTGGATAGTGCGGTCGGTAAGTGATGCCAGTTCCTCATCGTGTGTCACGATGATAAATGTCTGTCCAAACTTATCTCTCAGGTCGAAGAACAGCTGGTGCAGTTCTGCCTTGTTCTTCGAGTCGAGACTGCCTGAAGGCTCGTCTGCAAGTACTACTGAAGGATTGTTTATCAATGCACGTGCTACCGCCACACGCTGCTTCTCACCGCCTGACAACTGTGATGGCTTGTGGTCTGCACGTTCTGCCAGCCCCAGGAAGTCAAGCAGTTGCATAGCGCGAGCCTTGCTCTCCTTGTTGGACTTGTGTGCTATCATGGCAGGGATCATCACATTTTCCAATGCCGTAAACTCTGGCAGAAGCTGATGAAACTGAAACACAAACCCAATATTAAGATTGCGGAAGCGTGCCATATCGTTGCGCCCCAGCTTAGATACGTCCTTGCCGTCTATTATGACCTTGCCACTGTCTGGTGTGTCGAGTGTGCCCATGATCTGCAGCAATGTAGTCTTGCCGGCTCCACTCGGACCGACAATACTTACTATCTCGCCGTCATTGATGCGCAGGTCAATGCCCTTGAGCACCTGTAGCGCACCAAAGCTCTTCTTTATATTCTTTATCTCTATCATGTCTTATGTTTTTACACCTTATTTATATATATAGTAAACGTTGTGGAGGCTGAATGTCGTAGATGCTATCCCATCTCACCAATCCATCTGCTCAACCATCTGCCAAGTTTTGTAGTGCCAGAGTTAGCGTCAAGGTGATGAGGGTCAGAGAATGAATAAGTCTCATTGTTCTCTTCCTGCTGGTCTGGATATACAAGCATGAGGCTGCAAGAACCAAAGTCCTTATCCAGTTGCTGTGGAAGCTTGGCAAAGGACTTCTGGTATGATATGCTGCCACGTCTTGCAGTAACCACAACGAGCAACTGGTCGCTGTTCAACTGATTGTGCAACGTAGAGAAGTCGTTCCACGAATATAGCACCTTGTACGAATCCCTGACATTCTTGTGCCTGTCCTTCATGTACCTCATGATGAGCTGACCTGTAGTCTCTGTTGCTCTAAACTCTATCTGGCATCCGAGGTCTTCAGCCATTCTGGCAATACGGTTGATCCATCGGTAGAATCCCTTCTCATACTCCGCCTTCTCTGGTACAGCAACCACTATCTTGCGTATCGTATTGGCAGGTATCTGCATACTTACGATGATAAGTTGTCGTGACATGCCTTCGATCAGCCCTTGCGCAAACTGTCCAAGGAACGAATCCCCCTTATGACGCTTGCGGTGCAGACCGATGAGCAATTCGCTGGCGTCATTCTCACGTAGGGCATGTATCGTGGCGGTCACGAAGTTGACAGCCAGTCGCGTCTGTGTCTGTACAGGCACATCTGCCGCCATGGCGTACCGCATGGCCATGTCAAGACACTCGCGGCTACGGGCCTGAGTCTTGTCGTTGACGTCAGCGTCATTTATGATGTTGAGGCAGATGAGACCACGCTTCAGTTTCTGGTTGCGCATCATGAACGCCGTACTCATCAGCGTCTCGATGTTGCTTGGCTCGTTGACAGGTATGAGTATCTTCTCGTCATCCTTTGCAGTACTGTCTCGTCGACCTTCAGCATTCGCATGACGACCGTTGTCTATATCTACACGCAACTTCTTTGCTGCCTGATCCGTCGCTATACTGCTTATGATACATGAGATAAGTATCATCATCACCACACCATCAAGCACGGCATTGTTCATCAATGGCACTCCTGGAGCAACCTCGATGTTGACTCCGACCATCACCATAGCAAGTGCTCCTGCAGCGTGCGCTTCGGTCAATCCAAACATCATTACACCCTCATTGTGCGTCATGCGAAGTATCTTTCTGCTGAGAAATGCGGCAAGATACTTGGACAACGTACCTGCCACCACCATGATGGCAACTACTGCCAGTGCCTTGCCCTCCTGAAACATCGGCGCAACATTGACGAGCATTCCCACGCCGATGAGGAAATATGGTATGAAGAGCGCATTGCCGACAAACTCTATTCTGTTCATGAGTGGAGATGTGTTTGGTACAAATCTGTTAAGTACCAGACCTGCAAGGAACGCACCCAAGATGCCCTCGAGACCGCAAAACTCCGCCGTTGCAGCAGCAAGAAATACTACTGCGAGAGTAAAGGTGAACTGTATCACGGGCTCGCTGTACTTGCGGAAGAAGGCTCTTATCAGCTTTGGCAGCAGATAGAACATGCCGAAGATATAGACACCAAACTTCACCACAAACCATATCCAGAACCACACTCCCGTATTGCCCTTGACTGTGCCGGCGATGCCTGCAAGGAAGAGAAGGGCAAACAGCAGCGCACCCATCGTAGCCACTACCGATATGGTCACGGCGGGACTCTTGCCCAGACCATATCTCCCGACTATAGGATACGCTACCAATGTGTGTGAGGCGAGTATACAAGCCAACATCAGAGATGCCGGCACACTATAGTCGAGGAAATAATATCCTGCTACAAATCCAAATGCAAACGGTATGATTGTGGTTAGACAGCCGAAGACAAATCCACGGGCGCGGTTTGCCTTGAGATTCTCCAGATCCATCTCGAGACCTGCAAGAAACATGATGAAGTATATGCCGACCTTACCAAAGAGCTCAAACGACGCATCTCTCGCAAGCAGATTAAATCCGTTCTCACCTATGAGCACACCCGCCAATATCATTCCTATGAGATGAGGAATGTGCAGTTTGCTGAATATCATAGGAGCAAACAATATCACGCACAGTACGAGGAAGAATATCCAGGTAGGGTTGGTGATAGGTAATGAGAGATATGAGGTAATTACGTCCAATGTGTTAGTGCTTTAGTAATGAACCACTTCATTTTTCGACAAAGATAACAACTTTTTCTGCTAAATGCTTAATAGTTAAGATTAAAAGTTGTATTTTTGCACCGATTTTCTGCAAAGAAACTAATATTGACTTATAAAATAAAGCTCCTTTACCCATCATTTCACTCAAAAACACAGGTGAATGGCACGACGACCATAGGTCTTTAGATACATGCGAAAGGGGCATCAACTTAACAAAAACAATATGAAAGTAGCAATCGTAGGCGCAAGTGGTGCCGTAGGACAGGAATTTCTCCGCGTACTCGACGAGAGAAACTTCCCAATGGATGATCTCGTATTATTTGGTTCAACACGTAGTGCTGGCACTAAGTACACATTCCGTGGCAAGGAATACGAAGTAAAACTCCTTCAGCATGGCGATGACTTCAAGGATGTCGACATAGCATTCACATCTGCAGGTGCAGGTACATCTAAGGAGTTTGCCGAGGACATCACAAAGTACGGTGCAGTCATGATTGACAACTCAAGCGCCTTCCGTATGGACGATGACGTGCCATTGGTTGTGCCTGAGTGCAACGCCGAAGACGCACTCAACCGTCCTCGTGGCATCATCGCCAACCCTAACTGTACAACTATCATGATGGTTGTAGTACTCAAGCCTATTGAGAATCTCTCACATATCAATCGCATACATATCGCATCTTATCAGAGCGCAAGTGGAGCAGGAGCAGCTGCTATGGCAGAGCTTCAGCAGCAGTACAGAGAACTTGCAGAGGGCAAGGAACCAACTGTCAACAAGTTTGCTTATCAGCTCGCATACAACGTCATCCCACAGATTGACGTCTTCCAGCCAAACGGTTATACAAAGGAAGAGATGAAGATGTTTAACGAGACAAAGAAGATCATGCATTCCGACGTCAAGTGTTCAGCAATGTGTGTGCGCATCTCATCACTCCGTGCTCATTCAGAGGCTGTATGGGTAGAGACAGACGAGCCAATCACTGTAGAAGACGCTCAGGCAGCTATCGCAGCAGCAGAGGGCGTAACTCTCATCGACGATCCAGCGACTCAGAAGTACCCAATGCCACTCTTTACTGCAGGCAAGGACGACGTGTATGTAGGACGTGTACGCAAGGATCTCGCCAATGAGAATGGTCTTACTTTCTGGCTCTCAGGCGACCAGATCAAGAAGGGTGCAGCGCTCAATGCAGTACAGATAGCAGAGTACCTCATCAAGGTTGGCAACGTGAAGTAATCCGCATCGGACTGACTTCCCGTCAACACCAAGACACATATAGAGGCTATACACAAGTGCGTGTATAGCCTTTTCTATTATAGGTTGAACATATTTGAAAGCGTCCTTAAATTATATCAGGGAACAATATACTATTTGGCACAACTCATAGTCAATAATTGTACATTTCCGCCTAATCTCTTCCACTTCTTCAATCAGGAAAACTAAAACTTTGATAATTGGACGAAAAGTCATATCTTCGCATAGGAAATGTTGTTCACTCACCAATAATCAAAAGGCATCATTATGAGAAACTTACTATTTGCGACCGCTCTTGTGCTTACGGCGCTTACAGCAAATGCACAGAAGAAGGAGATAGCCGTATTGAGCTTCAACGACATGCACGCTACCATCGACGCATTCCCGCAGATAGCAGATGCGATAGATAGTCTACGAGGCATCTACCCCGAATTGCTCCTGCTCTCAGCAGGAGACAACCGTACAGGCAATGCCTACAATGACCAGTACCGTGAGCCATCTTACCCTATGACAATACTTATGAATACCGTAGGATTTAAGGCATCGGCGGTTGGCAATCACGAATTTGACGGCAAGCCTTCAGGCCTACGTAGACAGATGCAGCGAAGCAACTTCCCATATCTCTGCGCCAATATCCAGGCACACGACTCGCTCGGTCTCAATATACGTCCGTACCACTTCTTCGATGTCGAGGGAGTCAAGGTATGCGTGCTCGGAGTCGTACAGCTCGGTGCCCTCGGCATACCAGACTGCCATCCAGCCAACTGTGTAGGTATAAGCTTTACTCCTGTCGACGACGCCATCAAGCAATACGAATGGCTACGTAAGGAGTGCGACGTGATGCTGCTCCTCAGCCACAACGGATATGAGGCAGACATTGAGACAGCAGGCAAGTACCCATGGATCGATGCCATACTCGGTGGACATACTCATACTCCAGTGCCAGCCAACGATATGCACAATAACGTGCTCATAGTACAGAACAAGAACAAGCTCAAGTCTGGAGCATCGCTCGTCAAGTTCACCATTGAGGACGGCAAGGTGACAGGCAAAAGTTCCGAGGTCGTCAATATCCTCAATCGTAAGGGCAAGAATGAGGTCGTGCAAAGCATGATAAGCTATTTCTACAACAACGAAAAGCTTGGTCGCAAGATAGCGACTCTTGAACAAGACCTCAGCAACGTCGAGGAGTTTGGCTGTCTCATGACTGATGCCCTACGCGAAGAGGTGGGGGCAGACATATCATTGCAGAATGGTGGTGGAGTCAGGCTGAGTGAGTTTCCTGCAGGTCCAATCACCGTCGGCGACGTGTTGAGGCTTGACCCGTTTGGCAACACATGCTATATCACCACCATGACAGGACAGCAAGTAGTCGACTTCATACGTGACTGCAGAGACAAGGACGAGCAGCAGATACCATACGTATCGGGCATAAAGTACACTATCGAACTCAATCCTGATGACAAATATCATTGCAAGAGC
>JAZLKQ010000450.1:0-3661 GCA_045597745.1 Bacteroidaceae bacterium
AGACTTTGGTACAATCTCGAGGTAGTCGTAGAAGAACTCGTATGTAGTACCAGAGAGTACAGACTTGAATCGTATATAGTATGTCTGACCAGCTTCAAGGTGATCGCGGAAGATAACCTTACGGAGACACTGGCTACCGTCGCGTCCTGTGTTGCCTCCACCAAGCTGGATGTACTTTGGACCCTTCATGAAGCCGAGGTTACGCATAGACTTGTCGTTTTCGCTGATTGCGTCTTCGCTACCAAGATTTGCGTCGCTTATCCAACCAGTTGCAGACTCAGCTGTACCTGAACTTGAACGAAGGTCAAGTGGAATACCGATGGCAGGGAGGTTATCCTTGTTCTTGCCGATGTATACCTGTGCCATACCACGGTTGTTGTTGGCATTGATACCGTAACGTATCTCGTATGTACCTGAGTAAGGTACTGGAGGGAGCTTCATGGTGAAGTCGAAGTTACCCTGAATGTTGAACTCGTCAATCTGATAGTTCATCCATGATCCGATAGCGCCGGAATAACCTTGGTTAGGGAGGTAGATAAACTCTGTAGCGTCAGACATGTTAACAACATTGCTAATGTAATCCTTTGTAAAGTACCAGTAACCGCTTGCACACTCAGTAGAGTTACGGTTCTGACGAATGTTGTTGGTTATCATCTCTGGGAAGAGTGAAGTAACATCATATCTCATACGTTCGTTGAGAATCTTGTTAGGAACATCCTTGTTCCATACCAAGATGTCGTCGATAGGGTAGTAGAAACCGTTGAGTGCCTGGTTGTCGTATGGTTCATTTGTAGAGTTGATCTTAATGCCAGGAATCTGAACTTCTGACAAACGCTCGCGATAGTTGGCATTGTTGTATACAGATGCACGGTTGATGCGCTTCTCACCACGTATACCTGTAATCTTGATGCTACGACGCTGCTTGCCAAGTGTCTCCCAGTATTCCCATACATTGACATAGAATGATGTGGCAGGACGAGTCTTCATTGTGGCTGCGTCACAACCATACTCGTTGGCGAATGTCACCAACTTCTCGTATGTGATGATCTCAGGGAGGAGGTGATAGCTTACGAACTGATTGACTGCGTTGTCCTCACTTGTGTAGTCTTGATCCCATTTTACAACGTTGCCAGCGTTAGTATCATCGTCATAATAAGCATTTTCGCGAAGCCAATTCATAAGTGACACTTCGTCGTGTATGCCATTTGCTTCGAGCACAGAGTCTGTCTCGACAAAGACTGTATATCCGAGCTTGCGTGACTTAGGGTACATACCAGTCCAGCTATTGAAAGTGTACTGTTCGCCTCTGATGTCATCGTATCTCTCCTCCCAGTCAGTGTCCTTGTAGTCAAGCAGCTTGTCATCCCATCCTGTGATATGCAGGAACTTACCGAAGATCTTTGTGTTTTCTGTCTCGAGAATGAGGTCTGATACACTCTGGTTAGAAGGTGAGAGCACCTTGTCAATGGCATGAATATAACCATTCTCTACCTCTATGTCACCCTCTGTGATTACAGAGTTGGTGTTGACATATATTATGGTGTTGAGGTCAGCATCGTTGCCATAAGAGATGCTTACGTAACGGTCGTTCATGTTGGTCTTGCCGAGCGCACCTTCGTTAAACTCTGTAGTGGCGAATGCCTCTTCGTTACCATTCTCTATGATAGAGTTGAATACTATAGCCTCCGCAATAGAGTCAGGCAACTCGTTGATGTCTGTAGATGATACCTGACGTGGCTCCATGTTATAGAGCGAGTCAATGTACTTGTCTATAGCATCGTTGGTAGGAGCAAAGCATGTATAGTTACCACGTGCTGCGAGGAGCTCCTTCATGGTAGACTGTGACTTCTTGCTTGGATGTACTCTTCCAAGTATAGTCAGGTAGTTGCTGAACTTGTCTGGATTGTTCTCAAAATGGTCGACCATCATCTCTCCAGTGAATGTATAGAGATCACTTTCGTCAATCTTTTCAGAACAGCTATTCAGCGTCAATGTAGTGGCTGCAATGACCATGAGGCCCGCTCCACAGTACTTGTTTATTTTATTGAATAGTTTCATATCCTTTAGATTTTTGAGTCTTTATTTGTTACATCTTGACGTGTGTATGTTGGACGTCTGCAGGTGCTAAATATATCGACCGCTCGTTTATATGTGATTGACCGCTTGTTTCAGCGTTGTCGACCGTATGTTGAGCGTTGATCGACCGCACGTCTATTTTCTACACACCTTATATATTATATAATAGAGTTGCTATTGTGGATAATTTATAAGTTGTCCGTCTTTGATGTAGAACTTGACGTTTCCCAAACACCATTCTGGTATAGCCATGTGTTGTTCTTCAACTCGTTTTCGTATACTGGAGAGAAGAGCGACTGCATAGAAGCAAGCTTGGCAGCGATAGACTTGCTGTTGCTTGCATACTTGCGTGTGAGGAATTCGAGCATGTCCTTTGTGCTGCCATGTCTCTGAGCGTAGCGCACGAGGTCGAACCAGCGCTTTCCTTCTCCTACGAACTCACGCTGACGCTCATTGAGCACGAGCTTCTCTATACCTTCCTTGCTTGCAAATGTCTCGAATATGAGCGAGTCATTACTCTTGGTATTTGAAGGGTTAGTTGGTAAGTAAGCGATTGGGTTAGATCGCTTGAATACTTCACGTACATACTTGAACGCCTCGTAGAGGTTTTCCTCATCTTCAGACAACTGGCTCATAGCCTCTGCCTTCATGAGGTATATCTCTGACATACGATACATGATCCAGTTGGACTTGTAGTTCATTGTATTGTTTGCTACAAATCCTGATTGAGGCATTGCTGTAACCTTGATCTGTGTAGAGTTGTTGTCAGTGAGTGTAGAATGAATACCTACAGACTGTATTACAGAGGTATTAGTGTACTTCCAGATGTTGAATGCTGTCTGGCTTGTACCTGTAGTATAACGGATATCCTCCCACTTGCGATAGTCTGTCTTTGTGAAGATATATGTAGGCTTGAGAATGTTTGGACTTGGCTCGACACTTTCAAAGAGAGCTGTTGCTCCCGAAAGGCTACCAGAACGAGAGTTTGCAGAGTTCCAGAACAGTCCTGAGATTGTAGCATTGCCATAGCTTGTACCTTCTACCTGCAGCTCAAAGATTGACTCGTCAGAGTTGCCCGCTCCAAAGATGCTGTGATATGCACCTAATGGATCGTACTGTGAAATATTGCTGGTAGTGGATGCGACATTTTGCTCAAGCAGGTCTTCTGGGTGAAGCTCAACCTCGCCACCACCAATGTTAAGTCCGTGCTTGTTGATATAGTCTATCTTCTCCTTAGTGGTAATGTCAATGACCATGTCACAGCATTCTATACACTTCTTGTAGTCGTCCTCTGCTGTTGTCTTATAGTCTTCTGTGATGTCAAATTCCTCACCAGACTTGTAGATGGTATTGTAAGTTGGCACCATTCTGTTCTTGAATGGTGTACAGTTACCAGCCTTGTAGCTTGCTCTCCACAAGTATACGTCAGCAAGCAATGCATATACAGCCTTGCGTGTGATACGTCCCTTGTTTTCTACAGTATTACCATAGTCTCTCATGGCAACATCCTTGATGCTTTCAAGGTCGTTGATGATACTGTCAAGTACCTGCAACTGTGTGCTCTGCTTGAGACGAAGTTCCTGAG
>JAZLKQ010000451.1:0-11209 GCA_045597745.1 Bacteroidaceae bacterium
AGTTTTGCTTCCTCGAAGTTGCCTTCATACACATAGAGACGATACTCCTGCTTTGATATGACAAAGAACACCTTCTTCTTGTCGGTGGCATCGGCGTATATCTTGCTTTCATCGGACTGGTCAGCCACATTGTACACCTTAGTTCCATACTTCACTTTCTTCATTGGCACTGCTCCACCGTCCTTTATACCCAAGGACGTAGCCATGCCGATGGCACTTGTCATAAGCACAGCAACAGCTGATGCTATAAATAGAATCTTCTTCATTTATTTCTTGGTTATGAGTTTATTCGTTAACGAGTTCAGTAAATTGTTTTGACACATACACTTCCTTGCCCTTGTAGCTCACCTTATAATAATCGCCCTGTTCGCCAAGGTAAGGCATCGTATATCCTGCACTCTGACGGTCAGCTATCTTCTTTTCCTTGTTGAGCCAGAGGAGCTCCGAATCAGTATTTGGAGCGAGACGAATGTTGACATCGCTTGTCTTGAGACGTACCACCTTCTTGCCTGAGCCTGCCACAGGCTTGGATGTCTGCTGAGGTTGAGGAGCCACATCTGTACCTGTCGCCTCTGCCTCTATGCTCTCAAGGCTCTCGTCGTCCGGGCTGTCCATAGGTCTGTAGTCACCCTCGTCTACTATTGCGTCATCGGCATCTTCGTCCGCTTCTGCAGCGCCTACAGCGTAAGGATTGCCAGGCTTTGGCGCCATATATGAACCGCCAAGTGCCTGCTGAGCCTTAACTTCAAATGGAAGCTTGCCTTCATTGATGCCCTTGACAATGACCTTCATGCCTTCCTGTGCATACATGTCATGCAACTGGAGCAAGTCAGTATCACGCAGTCGTATACAACCCTCGCTATCTCGACCAGGCACAGACTCTACGTTGTTGGTACTGCCATGGATACCCACTCCTGTAAAGCCCGGTGTGACAAGTCGCATAAACCAATGTCCGTACGACAACAGTTCGCCTCGTCCGTCACCAAAGTCATGACACCATGACGACGCATCCTGTATCTGGCTGATAGTAAACGGATTGTCCATAGTACACTCAGGTGTACGCATGTCTCCGCTTTCAGTCTTTGGCTCTGGGTACTTAGCGTAGCATATAGGGAAATGTGCCGCGAGTATCGTGTCATTGTCCACTACTTCGTATACGTAGAGACGGTATTCCTTCTTGGAAATAACGATAAATGTGTTGTTACGATTGACAGCATTCTTGTATATCATCATGTTGTCATCAATATCTGCCACGTTGTAAGTCTTATTGCCTACAGTGACCAACTTCATTGGAATATCCGCATTTGGGTCAAAAGCATTGCTTGCCTTGACTGAGTCCGAATCGTTCGCATCGCCTCCACAACTGGAGCATGACGACGTGGTATAAATAGTAAATGGCAACGCCATCATGACTAATGCGCCTAATAGTATTTTCTTCATTCTGCTTTTTATTATTTGTGCAAAGATGTAAATATTATTGGAGAAACACAAACAAATGGGCAAAAAAGCGTATCTTTGCGCACAACTAAAACATAATACACGTTAGATATGGCACTCAACTATATTTGGATAGCACTATTTCTGATAGGAGTAATCGTTGGCATAATACGCCTCTGCTTCATGGGAGATACCGAAGCTCTGCCTTCGATGATGGACTCCACCTTTGAGATGTCGACCATGGCATTCGAGATGACCATCGGTTTGACCGGTACCCTTACTCTGTGGATGGGTATGCTCAAGATAGCGGAAGACAGCGGTCTGGTCAACAAGATATCAAAGTTGCTTAGTCCTGTACTCTCCAAGCTATTCCCAGAGATACCGGAGAATCATCCTGCACTCGGTTCTATCTTCATGAATATAGCTTCCAACATGCTTGGTCTTGACAACGCCGCAACCCCTTGCGGACTGAAAGCTATGGAGGAACTACAGAAGCTCAATGACAAGAAGGACACTGCAAGCAACTCCATGATCATGTTTCTCGTGCTCAACACGTCAGGGCTCACCATCATACCTGTCAGCATCATGGCATATAGAGCCAAGGCGGGAGCTGCCGACCCTACAGACGTATTTATCCCATTGCTGCTTACCACTATGGTTTCGACGCTCGTCGGACTTGTTGCAGTGTCTATATTTCAGAAAATCAACCTGTTTCGCAAGGCGATACTTATCATGTTTGCCGTAATAGGTTCACTTGTAGCAGCATTGTTCTGGACGCTTAGCGGTATGGACAACGACAATGTACAGGCATTCTGCCGACTGCTCACCAGCTGTCTGATACTTGGAACAATAGTCACGTTCATCATCGTGGGATGGAAGAAGAAACTCAACGTATACGACACCTTTATCCAGGGAGCCAAAGGAGGATTTAAGGTAGCCGTAAGCCTCATCCCATATTGTGTAGCGATACTTGCAGCAATCGGTGTGTTCAAGGCATCAGGAGCTCTCGAACTGGTACAAAATGGACTCGCATGGTGTGTCGAACTGTGTGGACTGGACAGCGAATTTGTCGGCTGTCTGCCACAGGCTATACTCAAGCCACTCAATGGAGCAGGCGCACGCGGTATGATGCTTGCTACATTTGACAGCTACGGTCCAGATTCATTCCTCGGTCATCTCTCCAGCACACTGCAGGGTAGCACCGATACTACATTCTACATCCTCGCCATCTATTTCGGCAGTGTAGGCATCAAGAAGTACCGTCACTCCGTAGTCTGTGGACTGTTGGCAGACGTTGCAGGCATGATAGCCGCCGTACTTATCGCATACTTCTTCTGGGGATAACATTGCCATTATACCGGTCATTGGCAAGAGCCATTCAATACTATAAATGCGAATCGTCCGTTACTTTGAACCGAAAGTAACGGACGATTCGCATTAGACATACGTATGATCAACGTTGGACATACGTATGTCTAAGCTTTATCGAACGTATGTCTAAGCTTCATCGAACGTATGTTCATTAAGCACTATACTTTTCTCTGCTATTTTCTTACATCTATAGCCTCGCCCACAGCACCAGATGGTTGCTGGATATTGAGCAGTGCAGTGATGGTTGAGGCGATGTCGACTATGTGATATGTCTTGTTGTCCCATGCATGACGCACGCCCTTACCCATGATGACAAATGGTATGTGTGCGTCGTATGGACTCCACACGGAGTGATTGGTACCACGTACTATACCATTCCAGTCAGCCTTGTAACCGTCGTCATAGTCCTCAGTGTGATTGGCTTCAAGTACTATCTGTATGTCACCGCTACGCTTAGGATTGTATCCGTTGATAGCCATCGAACGGACTGGCTCTGGCACATAGTCTGGTATGTGTCGGCAGTCGAAGGCATACGCCACTTGCTTTTGTGACGTCAACCACTTGATAGCTGCATCCTTTACCTTCTGCTTAAATGATTCGAACGACTCGCCTGCAGGCTTCACCTTTGCTATAGCTTCGTCGTAGAAGAATACATTGTTAGACTCGAGGGTCTCGACAAGATCAGTAGACGACGCAAACTGCTGACGGAGTGCCTCGTTGATAGCCTTTTGCATACGATAGTACGGCCATGTACCTGCTGGCAGATGATGTTCTCGGCGGAACTCAACATTGTGGCTGCCAGCATGGTCGGCAGTAAGGAATACCACGTATTCGCCTTTTCCTACCTGATGATCGAGATAATTGAAGAATGACTCCAGTTCCTTGTCAAGGCGCAGATATACGTCTTCTATCCATATAGAGTTAGGACCAACCTCATGACCAATCATGTCTGTACTCGACAGACTGACGGCAAGAAAGTCTGGCACTCCTGCAGGATTGCGTCCCAACTGTTCGCCCTCTATGGCTGCCTTAGCCATATCGAGCGTATAAGTGTTGCCGTAAGGGGAGAACATCATAGTGTGCCCTATCTTGCCCTCGTATGGTTGTCCCTTTGGTGCACTCTGCACGTATGTCTTCTCATCATAGAGCAATGCCCATGGATCGCCCTTGCCTTTCTTCTCCTTTGTAACCTTTTCAAGATACTTCTTACCGAGCTTCTTGCTGTTGAAGTCCTTTACCCATCGAGGCAAAGCCTCCATGTAGTAGGAGGAAGAAACGAAGTCCATAGACTCTCCATCGAGCCAATAGGCTGCATTGGCACTGTGTCCTGCAGGAAGTATCGCGGCACGATCCTTGAGAGCCACGCCTATGACCTTGGAACGGAAATTGGTGGCAAGGCGCAGTTCGTCAGTCATGGTAGTGACGAGCAACTTGTGTGGTGATGCCTGTCCTACCTTTGACGTGGTGCCAAGTGGCTGACACGACATGTCGTCGACTGAGGAACCCCATTTGCCGTCTACCTTCATGTGATTGGCAATGATGCCGGTAAATGCTGGCACACTACCTGTATATACACTGGTATGTCCTACGGCGGTAACAGTAGGCAGATAGTTGATAAGCAGTCGGTTGCAGTTGTATCCCTCACGCATCAAGCGGTTAAATCCTCCACTGCTATATCTATCCGAATACCTGACGAGATAATCCCATCTCATCTGGTCCACTACTATTCCGACTACGAGACGTGGTCGTTCGAGCTCGACAGGCTTTCCTTGTGCAAAAACACTCTGGAAAATGCTAATCAACACTAATAATGTCAATACTTTCTTCATAATTACTTGTACATTAATAATTCTTTTGCAAAATTAGCAAATAAAGCCTAACTTTGCACCCGATTTTTAAGGAAAAAGATGAAGAAACATAAATATTGGATATTCACAACATTATTTGTTGTAATAGCAACGCTTACTGGCCTATGTTTTGTACCAGGCTTAGGCTTAGGCGAATACATCATCAACAAGTACAACGCACTTACCGGAGGCGATGTATCTATCCGTCTCACTGGTGACGACAACGAAGAGGAAGACAAGCCCCAGTCGTATGATGTCGACTCTGACAGAGGTGACTTGCCTATGTATGTAGGCGACTCTATACCGGCAGGCATAGTCGCTATCGAGGACTTCAGAGACAGCCTGGGATATGACAGAGAGATGGACAAGTTTTACGAAGCACTAGACAGCGCCAAGAAGCGTATGATACGAGTGGCATACTTCGGCGACTCGTTTATCGAAGGCGACATACTTGCCGGTGACCTGAGAGAGTGCCTACAGAGCCGTTTCGGTGGCAAGGGCGTAGGATTTGTCGACATAGTGTCCATCACATCAGGATTTAAGCGTACTGTCACCCATCACTATGGAGGATGGGATGCTCACAGTGCCAACGACGAGCATAAGAACGGATGGGAGGAATCGCTCTCAGGTATCAGCGGCAGATACTTCATGTCCAGTCCTGGAGCTTGGTTCGAACTCAAGGGACAGAACATAAAGTACGGAGAACATCTCGACACTATGCAGACTGCCTCGGTATATTATGCTGACGCAAACGCACTGTTCAATGCCAACATCAATGACACTATCCCCGCTACATTCACTTACAAGAAAGGTTCGAGGGGCAAGGTCAATGCAGCTACTGTTGTGGGCAAGATAGGTTCATTCCGACTGTCAGCATCAGGCGCAACCCGTTACCTCGGTGCCGCATACGAAAGCAAGGTCGGCATTACTGTAGACAACTTCAGCATGAGGGCAAGCAACGGCAAATACCTGAGCAAGATACCTGTTGAGACGTTGAAGGACTTTGCAGAAGTGCGCAGTTACGACCTTATCATTGTACACTACGGTCTGAATGTCGCTGGGCCAAACATGAGAAATTACTCTGGCTACACGAAGGAGATTACTCCATTTATCGACAACATCAAGCAGGCATATCCAAAGGCAAGTGTACTTGTGGTCAGCGTCAGCGACCGTGACAGAAGACAAGGTGGAGAACTTCACACATTGCCTGGAGTCAAGGAACTGGAGGAGTATCAGCGAGAGATGGCAAAGGAAAAGCGAGTTGCGTTCTGGAGCCTCTGGGAAGCGATGGGAGGCGACGGTGGCGCAGCACAGATGAAAGCTAACGGTATGGTGAATCCCGACCTTACTCACATCAACTTTGCCGGTGGCGAATATCTCGGCAAAAAGTTGTTTGATGTTTTAATGAATGGCAAGAAGAACTATGACAAGCGCATGAAGAAACTGAGAGGATGACTTTCTGAACAGTATATGACATAACATGCTATAATCGCGCAACAAGAAAACAAAACTCAATCAACATTCACATGGAGCAAATAGATTTATTCAATATAGATTGGAACAAGGTGCTGGAACAGCTCTGTTATATTCCGGAGTCCCCTATGATATTCAGTAGTGGCGTATTCCTCTTCCTTTTCCTTGCGTTCTCAATCATTTACTGGTGTCTGGGACGTGCCGATACGTTGCGTATACTATTCGTCACAGCATTCTCGTATTACTTCTACTACAAGAGCAGCGGATTTTACTTCGGTCTGCTTGCCGTCGTGACTGTTAGCGACTACTTCATCGCTAAGGCTATCGAGAAGGAAAGGCAGAGTGACCCTAATCTCAAGGAAGGTCAACATTCCGGACTGCAGAAGTTCCTGCTATTTCTTAGCCTGTTCATCGACTTGGGATTTCTCGTGTATTTCAAGTACACAAACTTCTTTGGGGAGTCTATCATGAGTCTCGTGGGACTGGCCCAAGGTCAAGAGACAGCTTGGGAACCGCTGGACATCTTCCTTCCTGTAGGTATCAGCTTCTTCACTTTCCAGTCACTCAGCTACACTATTGACGTATATAGGGGCAATCTCCGTCCGCTCAACCGCCTGCTCGACTATGCATTCTACGTAAGCTTCTTTCCTCAGCTCGTTGCAGGCCCTATCGTTAGAGCGAGCGACTTCATACCACAGATACGCCGCAAACTTACCGTCACCAACGAGATGTTTGGCGCTGGTGTATACTTCATCATGGCTGGTCTTTTCAAGAAGGCAGTAATATCTGACTACATAAGCGTCAACTTCGTGGAGCGTGTATTTGCCCAGCCTGACCTGTATAGCGGAGTAGAAAATCTCCTTGCCGTATATGGATATCCACTGCAGATATACTGCGATTTCACCGGATATCCCGATATGGCGATAGGTATAGCACTTATGCTCGGCTTCCAGTTCCCTAAGAACTTTGACTCTCCATATAAGTCTAAGTCCATCACAGAGTTCTGGCGTCGTTGGCACATCTCGCTTTCGACATGGCTCAAGGACTACCTGTACATATCGCTCGGAGGCAATAGACACGGCAAGTTTCGTCAGTATTTCAACCTTCTTATGACAATGCTCTTAGGAGGCCTATGGCATGGAGCTTCACTCAACTTCATCGCTTGGGGAGGATTTCACGGACTGTTCCTCGTGCTCGACAAGATGTGGCACGCTATCTGTCCTTCACTTTCACCTATACCAACCAAGCCTAAGCGACTAACAGACGGAACAATCGTTGAGGACAAGCCTAAGGGTGCACGCAAGATATGGAAAGGGCTATACGGACTGATATGTGGCATCATAACATTCCACCTCGTATGCTTCTGCTGGATATTCTTCCGTAACAGTACGTTCGAAGCTTCTTGGACAATGATTGACCAGATGCTCACCAACTTCCAGCCACAGATATTCCTCCAGTGGTGCACAAGCTATTGGGCTGTAGGCAGTCTCATGTTGCTCGGATTCATACTGCACTTCCTGCCTGAGCGATTGTCAGCATGGGTCAAGGGCAAAGTGACCAAGATGCCACTCGTAGTACAGGCTCTTATCATTGTCATACTTGCATTTATCGTCATACAGATAAAGAGTAGTGACGTGCAACCATTCATTTACTTCCAATTCTAACAACCGTTCACAACAGATATTTACAACAGATATCACGACATACATTAACAATAGATATTATAATGAAGAAACTGACCTCTGTATTACTTTTCCTGTTGTCCATCCAGCTTTGGGCGCAGAGCAACATAGAAGTAATCAATATCGAAAACCCTGCCGTACAAGCATACATGGCAGACAGCACGTACTTCTACAACTCTGACTACAGGACGAGCATAGCGCGCAAATACTACAATACAAGTCTCTATGGCGAAAGGTTGGACTGGCCTCAGGGAAAGAATGTCACCTGGACGCCTACCGTATCAGCTGATAATATACAGGAGATACGTATCACGGTGAGCGAACGTGAAAACTTCCGCGACTCTGTGACACACAATCCAAGTAGCAACGATGAGACTTCATTCGTCATTCGCAACACCATACCTGGACGTACCTATTATTATAAGGTAGAAGAGATACAGACCAACGGCACTAAGACACAGGTTGCCAAAGGAGCCTTCCGCACCACAGGTCAAGTCCGTATGATACAGGTGCGAGGTGTACGCAACGTACGCGACCTCGGCGGCTGGCCTACACAGTATGGAGTGCCGGTAAAGTACGGCATACTCTATCGTAGCGCCAATCTTGACGTGATGAACACCTTTGGCAGACATGACTTTGCGGACAATCTCAAGGTAGGTGCAGAACTTGACCTTAGAAGCGAATCAAGACTCAAGCAGTCTCGTCTCGGTCCTGACAAGGATCTCCTTGTGCTTCCACATGATGCCGGTCTCAAGGGATTGACCAACAACAAGCACAAACATGCAACTGACCTTCGCTGGATAATCTCAAGACTTCGCGAGGGAAAGAACGTCAACTGGCACTGCGCCATAGGCTGTGACCGATGCGGTACAGTAAGCTTCCTTATCGAAGGGTTGCTTGGTCTGAGTGAAGTAGACCTCTGCCGTGACTTCGAACTGTCAACGTTCAGCAACCGTCCAAGACCACGTGCACACGTCAAGAGCATGATAACAAATATCAAGACATACGGCCCTGCAGACGACCTCGCCAAGTGCTTCTACAACTACTGGTTGTCAACAGGCATGAACAAGGACGAACTTGACTACTTCCTGCACGTATTGCTCGACTATCAGGTCAAGCAAGGTCCAACGCTCAAGGGCTACTCATGGTTGAGCGAAAAGCCTCACTTCTCTATACCTTGATACAATGCATCAATGCACGATTGGCTTCGCCGAGCTAAAGGTTGGCAACTTGTAATTTATAACTTATAATTATAACAAATCATATTTCATGAAACATACATCAGCCCTTCTCCTACTTCTCGCCATGATACTTGCATCATGTACAAATATGCAAGACAGACATGGCGAATACGACGAACTGTACGATCAGGCGTTGGTCATCAACGAAGTAATGGCATCCAATCATACAGGTCTCCTGTCCGAAGACGGCAATCTGTACGACTGGGTCGAAGTCAAGAACATATCCAACGACACCATCTCTCTCGACGGTTATATGCTTGCCTTTACAAAGAATGTAAAGGGTAAAGCCGCAGACAAGGACAATAAGAATGTCAACGACGAAAAGAAGAACGACGGAAAGAAGAAGAAAGACAAGAAGGAAAAGAAAGAGAAGAAAGAGAAGAAAGAGAAGACTGGCAAAGACGAAGAAGGCGACAAAGACAGTAATAGCTCTGACGACGATGATGATGCAAAGGTCAAGGAGTGGGCTTTCCCTGATGTCAAGATCAAGCCAGGCGAATGTATTGTAGTGTTCGCTTCAAAGCAAGACAATGCACCATCTGACGATGAGCTCCATGCCAACTTCAAGCTCTCAGCAAAGAAGGGATTTGTACAGATACTTAAGTCTAACGGCGCCATCATGTCGGAGGTCAAGTACAAGAAGCTGGAAGATGATGTATGTTACCGTCGATTGGACGATGGCGCGTGGGAGAAGAGCTACATGCAGACTCCAGGATTTGACAACGACGAAGACGGGTTCGAGCAATATTGCAATGTCATCGACAACCATAGAAAGGGCGACCTGCGTGTATGGGAAGTCCTGTCAAAGGGAGGCAATGCTTGGATAGAGATCAAGAACGTATCAAGCAAGGCTGTAGATCTTGACAAATATACCCTCGCAACCAAACCTGAAAAGGCAGACAAGTGGCACTTCCCAAAGGTGCAACTA
The DNA here is from genome assembly GCA_045597745.1 of Bacteroidaceae bacterium. Classification (GTDB taxonomy): domain Bacteria; phylum Bacteroidota; class Bacteroidia; order Bacteroidales; family Bacteroidaceae; genus Minthosoma. The sequence continues at coordinate 9,980 of JAZLKQ010000451.1, forward strand.
CAGCCTGGCCAGACATACGTCGTCGCATGTGGCGACAACAGCTTCAAGATGAATGATGCAGAAGCAGTGCTTATCATGAAGGAAGGCAAATTCGTGGACGGACTCTGCACAAAGACTGCCGCCAACGGTGTGACCATGGGACGAGTAGACGGACGTAAGGGCTTCTTCTATTTCAGTTCACCTACACGAGGAGCCGAAAACACCTCCCGAGCATATCGCTTTATCGCCGACCAGCCTACATTCAATCACAAGCCAGGACAGCACAACGAAATCAAGAGCCTTTGCCTAAAGATTGATACCAAGGGGTGCAAAGTACACTACACCACTGACGGCACCGAGCCAGGCTATGCATCACGGGAGTACAACGACTCCATCAGCCTTACCAAGACCACTGTCATCCGTGCGTTCTCAGAAGGAGACTCCACTCACATGAGAAGTGGCGTGACTACGGCTACATTCTTCATCAACGAACATCACACGTTGCCTGTCATCAACATCCTTGTTGCCAATGCAGACCTGTATGACTACAACCGAGGTATCTACGTGGCAGGTCCAGGTGCCGAAGCCGAATGGCCACACAAGAATGCCAACTACTGGAAGCCTTGGACCAAGCGGGCACACGTAGAGTTCTATGACGATGGCGAGGGATTCTCTGTAGACTGCGGACTTGCCATCTTCGGCGGATTCTCAAGAGCAGACTCCAAGAAGTCCTTTAAGATCAAGTTCAAGGATATATATGGACCTACACACGTGCGATACGACATCTTCGGCGATGGAGACCCTATCAAGATGAAGAACTTCGTGCTCCGTTCGGGTTCACAAGATGCAGGCGGCGTCATGGTGAGAGATGAGTTCTTCACCAGCCTCATGTCAGCCGAGAGCCCTACCCTGCTCGTACAGGCGTACAGGCCAGTAGTGCTCTACATCAACGCCGAGTACTTCGGCATCTATTACGTGCGTGAGAAGATAGACAAGCACTTTGCGGCACGTCATCTTGGAGTAAGCAATGACTCCATCACCATACTTATGTCAAAGGCATACAATGAGGAAGGCACCAAGACCGACTACCTCAACCTCCTCTCATACATCAAGACTCATGACCTCTCACAGAAGGAACCTTACGAGTACGTATGTAGTAAGGTAGACCTCAACGGCCTCATCGACCAGAAGCTCGGGCAGATATACGCCAGCAACACCGACGTAGGGAATGTGCGATATATTCGTTCTACT
>JAZLKQ010000452.1:0-3145 GCA_045597745.1 Bacteroidaceae bacterium
ATTGATCAGTTCGTCTGGACTGAGAGTGGCTCCACACTTCTCGCACTGGTCACCGTAGGCTCCCTCTGCATGGCATCGTGGGCACTCGCCCTTGATGTTGCGGTCTGTGAGGAACTGCTTTGTCTCTTCGTCATAGAATTGCTCGCTTGTGATCTCGACAAACTTGCCTTCATCGTAGAGCTTCTTGAAGAACTCAGCTGCAAACTTGTGGTGTACGTCGCTTGTCGTGCGGCTATATACATCGAATGATATACCGAAGTCTTCGAACGACTTCTTGATGATGCCATGATAGCGGTCGACTATGTCCTGAGTGGTGCAGCCTTCCTTCTTGGCACGTATAGTGACAGGTACGCCGTGCTCATCGCTTCCTCCGACGAACAGCACCTCCTTGCCTTTGAGACGAAGGTATCGTGCGTAGATGTCTGCAGGTACATATACGCCGGCGAGGTGTCCGATGTGGACAGGGCCGTTGGCGTATGGCAGAGCAGACGTTATGAGTGTACGTTTGTAGTTCTTTTCCATATATGTTTGTTGTTATGTTTGTTGCTTGTTATATTGTCCTCAGACCATGAGACATACCTTTTGACCTATATGAAAGCATGTATGTGTGCAAAGGTAATGCTTTTTTTTGAATAGAGAGTAATGTGATGCAAAGAAACGGATTTGTTGGGTGATAACCAGACAAATCCGTTTCTTACTATGTGGTTTGTGCGTATTGCCGAAATCTATACAATAAGAGGTCTTCCGCAAGCGAAGTCTATTGGCAGTCTTGAACGATAGCTGGACATTCAGACATCTGCCCCATATTTATATCTTGACTGTCGCTTGTGTCTGCTGTGCTGTGCTCTTCTGTTGCCGATTCTTCTGCAATGACTTTTGCCTTTCTAAGTGAATCCGCAAATGATTTGTTGCGTCGTATCTTCTGCAATGCCTGCCGGGCGGCTTTCTGATGACTTTCCTTTTTGGAGTAACCGCTACCGCTACCGCATTCGATCCCCTCTATCTTGATGATGGTATCAAATTTTGGTACGTTCTTGTCGCCAACATGCATCTCTTTCTCTATCTCGAACTCTATGCTTAGTTGATGTTTCTGGCACCATTCGATGATCTTGCTTTTGAAGTTTTCTTCTCTTTTTGATATTTCATCGATGTCTATGTGCTTGCCGAATATTTGCTTCTCCATAAACATCATGCAATACTTATATCCCCTGTCGAGATATATTGCTCCGAAGAAGGCTTCAAAAGCATTGCCGTTCATGTAGCTATTGTGTGCAGATGAAACTTCGCCGTTGTGTAGCACGAGTTTGTCAAGTCCAATACTGACAGCCAACTTGTTGAGACTTTCACGTTTGACTATCTTGCTTCTTAAAGTGGTAAGGAATCCTTCCTGCTTCTTGCAGTAGCGTTTGTACAGTACATCTGCCACTACAGCTCCGAGTATGGCATCACCGAGGTATTCCAGGCGTTCGTTGTTGATGCGCTTGCCAGTAGCGTGCTGTGAGACAGACTTGTGCATTAGCGCCTCTTGATAGAGCTGTATGTTGTGAGGATAGAAGCCGAGTATCTTGTGAAGTCTTAAAAAAGGCTCCTTTTCCTTACGAAAAAAGAGCCTAATCTTATCTATGTTGTCTTGAAACACAATCGTGACAATTATTTGTATTTCTTGAATATCACACAAGCGTTGTGACCTCCGAAGCCAAATGTGTTGCTGAGAGCAGCACGTACTTCACGCTTCTGAGCCTCATTGAATGTAAAGTTGAGGTTGTAGTCAATCTCTGGATCCTGATCGTCCTCTGCATGGTTGATGGTAGGAGGGACGATATCATTCTGTACAGAGAGGATACTTATCATGGCCTCTACAGCACCGGCAGCACCGAGGAGGTGACCAGTCATTGACTTAGTAGAGCTGATGTTGAGCTTGTATGCAGCATCACCGAATACGTCCTTGATGGCCTTTGTCTCAGAGATGTCACCAACATGTGTAGATGTACCGTGCACATTGATGTAGTCGTTGTCTTCTGGAGCCATTTCTGCATCCTTGAGAGCGCGTTCCATAACAAGCTTGGCACCGAGACCTTCCGGGTGAGAAGCTGTGATGTGATGAGCGTCTGCAGACATACCTGCACCTGCCATCTCGGCATAGATCTTAGCACCACGAGCCTTTGCATGCTCGAGCTCTTCAAGGATAAGGATGCCAGCACCTTCACCCATGATAAATCCATCACGGCTTGCGCTGAATGGACGGCTTGCCTTCTCTGGCTCGTCGTTGCGAGTAGAGAGAGCGTGCATAGCGTTGAAACCACCAACACCAGATGCCCAGATTGCAGCCTCTGCACCACCTGTTACAATAGCGTTAGCCTTGCCAAGACGGATAAGGTTGAACGCATCTGCAAGTGCATTAGAAGAAGAAGCACATGCTGAAGTCGTAGTGTAGTTAGGACCGTGGAATCCGTACTGGATAGAGATATGTCCAGCAGCGATGTCAGCAATCATCTTTGGGATGAAGAATGGGTTGAACTTAGGACCAAGCTGAGGACCATTGACAGCGTAGTTGCCAGCCTCTTCTTCGAAAGTCTTGATACCTCCGATGCCCACACCAAGTACAACACCTATCTCGTTTAAGTCTACAGTCTCTGATATGATACCAGAATCTTCGATAGCCATCTTTGCAGCAGCGAGAGCATACTGAGTATAAAGATCCATCTTGCGGCTTTCCTTGCGATCGATGTAGTTAGCAGCGTTGAATCCCTTTACCTCACATGCAAACTGAGTCTTAAACTGTGAAGCGTCGAAATGTGTAATAGGAGCAGCACCGCTAACACCCTTCTTGATATTCTCCCAAGATTCCTCGGCAGTAAGACCAAGTGGTGTAATGGCACCAATACCTGTTACAACAACTCTTTTTAATTCCATAGATATATTCTAACTATTAACGAATTACCATTTACTAAGTCTGGCCTATTGCAGCAAGATTTGGTAAATGGTAAATGTCAAAAACGATAAAATGTTATTATTTAGCGTTGTTCTCGATGTAAGCGATAGCGTCACCTACAGTACCGATCTTTTCAGCCTGATCATCTGGGATGCTGATGCCGAAAGCCTTCTCGAATTCCATGATGAGTTCTACTGTGTCAAGTGAGTCAGC
>JAZLKQ010000453.1:0-3205 GCA_045597745.1 Bacteroidaceae bacterium
ACTATGCAGGTGCAGAGGCAGACATCACCACTGCCATAGACCGCAACCCTTACTATGCAAGTACATATCAGATACGTGGATTGTCACGTATCAACCTCGACAAGTTTTCACTTGCCATAGAAGACTATACCAAGGCTGTGGAGATGGAGCCTAACAACAAGTCGGACTGGCACAACCTAACGCTATGCTACCTTGAGCTCGACAGCATATCCAAGGCAGACTCGCTCCTTGCCATCATGACATCTAAATGGCCAAAGAGTGGAGACGCTTATACCATGAGAGCAAAGATCAGATTTCAGCGTGATGACAAGAAAGGCGGTGAACAATTTCTTGACAGTGCCATCATAGCAGACCCTTTCAATGCTACTACTCTAACCGTCAAGGCAAACCTGCTGATGGAACGTTCTCAATGGAAAGAGGCAGAGCACTACTATGACGAGGCATTGCGCATACAGCCTAAGAGCCCTGGCAATCTGCTCAACAGAGCCTTGTGCTGTTACAACCAGGACAATTATAGAGGAGCCATGAGAGACTACAACTCATGCATATCTATTGACCCAAACAACTTTATCGCACACTACAATCGTGGTCTGCTCAGGGCTAACGTGGGTGAGGACAATCTTGCAATAGAAGACTTCAACTTCATAATCAAGTTTGACCCTAATGACGTGATGTCTATATACAACCGTGCCTTACTCCTTGAAAAGACTGGAGACTACCGAGGTGCGATACGTGACTATACAACCATCATCAAGTACTATCCAAAGTTCATACAAGGATACAGGAAGAGAGCAGAGCTACGCCGTATTGTTGGCGACTATTCTGGTGCTAATCAAGACGAGGACCACATACTCAGGGAGGAGATTGCTCATCGATATGGATATTCTACAGCAACAAGCAGTCAGCGCAACCATACCAGAAAGAAGTCTCGCATCAATCTTGAGGAATACTACAAGCTCGTCATCGAAGACGAGGAGGAAGATGACCTGAACACAAAGGAAGAGTATAAAGACGACTACAAGGGACAGATCAAGGGCAAGGACAATGGTCCAAGGTTAAAGCCAATATTTGTACTCAACTATTATGAGGACATCAACAAGGTACGTCGTGAATACATCCGCAACGAAGAGGTTGACAGGATCAACAAAGACCACCTTCTGCCTGACCTTGTGATGATTAACAACTATACGCACCCTATGTCTGAGAGCGACTACGACAGACGCACCATGTCGCTGGAAGTCCTCAACGACAAAGAGTATAATACTGCCCTACTACATATCGCCAAGGCTATAGAGTACTCGCTATTGCAAGACTATGAGAGCAGTATCATGGAATACGACGAGGCAATAAAGCTTGATGCACGTATGCAGCTCTCATTTTTCGGAAGAGGGGTGGCGAAGATGAGGCTTGCCGAACGTTCTGAGTATGACATGTCCGAAGCGTCCAACGTTAAGAGCTCACAACAGAAGTCCAACATCAAGACTGCCCCTACTAACATAACCTCAATGGCACTCTATAGGGAAGCGTCAGAAGACTTCAGTAAGGCGATAGAAATCAATCCCGCATTTGCCGAAGCATACTACAACAGGGCTTGCATACATACAATACAAGGCAATTACAATCTTGCAATACAAGACTTTAGCAACGCAATACTCAACAGAGATACATTTGCAGAAGCATATTATAACAGAGGGGTTGTTAACATTGCAAACAAGGACAACACAAAGGGCATAGATGACTTGAACAAGGCTGCAGAGCTGGGCATCTATTCAGCTTATAGCATAATAAATAAGGCACAAAAGAAATAGTTAACGCAAAAAAAGCAAGTTATAATGCTAACTATCTTAAAAAGAAACATTAACTTTGCAGTCGATTGTGGCTATATGTGGAGCTCACATTCGTTACTTTAGAAAATAATAATACAATATACAATGATAAAGATTACATTTCCAGACAACAGTATACGCGAGTATGAAGCTGGCGTAACTGGACTTCAGATTGCGGAAAGCATCAGTCAACGTCTTGCTCAAGATGTGATTGCATGTGGAGTAAATGGCGAGACTACTGAGCTCAACCGACCAATCAACGAAGATGCAACTATCAACCTTTACAAGTGCGACGATGCAGAAGGAAAGCACGCTTTCTGGCACACATCAGCCCATCTCATGGCAGAAGCAATAGCAGAGTTATATCCTGGTACACAGTTTGGTATAGGTCCTGCTATTGAAAACGGATTCTACTATGACGTGATGCCACCAGAGGGCGTCAAGCTTAATGACGCAGAATTTCCTAAGATCGAGAAGAAGATGCAGGAACTCGTACAGAAGAAAGAGGCTCTTGTACGCAAGGATATTGCCAAGCAGGACGCACTCGACCTGTTTGCTTCTAAAGGCCAGACATACAAGAACGAGCTTATCGCAGAACTTGAAGACGGACACATCACTACTTATACTCAGGGCAACTATATCGACCTATGTAAGGGACCTCACCTCATGACTACAGCTCCTATCAAGGCTGTCAAGATACTTTCATTAGCTGCTGCTTACTGGCGTGGAGACGAAAAGCGCCCTATGATGACTCGTATATACGGTATCTCATTCCCAAAGAAGAAGATGCTTGACGAGTACCTTGTAAAGCTTGAAGAAGCTAAGAAGCGCGACCACAGAAAGATTGGTAAGGAGATGGAGCTCTTCATGTTCTCTGAACGTGTAGGCAAGGGACTTCCTATGTGGCTTCCAAAGGGAACTGCTGTTCGCATCCGCCTTCAGGATTTCCTCCGCAAGATACAGAAGCGTTATGGATATCAAGAGGTAATCACTCCACACATCGGTGGAAAGAATCTCTATGTAACTTCTGGACACTATGCTCACTACGGCAAGGATTCGTTCCAACCTATCAACACACCTGAAGAGGGAGAAGAGTACTTGCTCAAGCCTATGAACTGTCCTCACCACTGTGAGATATTCGCATGGCAGCCACGTTCATATAAGGATCTTCCATTCCGTTGTGCTGAGTTTGGTACAGTATATCGTTACGAACAGTCGGGCGAGCTTCATGGTCTCACACGAGTACGTTCATTTACTCAGGACGATGCACATATCTTCTGCCGTCCAGACCAGGTAAAGAGCGAGTTCCTCCGTGTAATGGACATCATCAATATCATCTTCAAGGCTCTTGATTTCAAGGATTTCGAAGCACAGATATC
>JAZLKQ010000454.1:0-3876 GCA_045597745.1 Bacteroidaceae bacterium
TATAGGAGCAGCTGAATCAACTGGAGTGATTGTCCAGAAGTTTGCATTGCCTGCATCAAATGCTGCGTTGATAATAACATCTGTAACGTCTACAGGATTCTCCTCTGAAGCTGAAGAGAGGTCCTGACCCATTACATAGCCTACCCACGCCTTAGGGAGAGCAGAGATGTAACCTGCAATCTCATCGTTGTCCTGATAGTCACCGCTCTGTGCAGCAGCAAGAATATCTAGGAACTCTGTATCCTGTGATTCGAACTCTGCGTCTTCGCTCATTGCTACAAACTGATCAACTGTATTGTAGAGCTGTGCAGTAAGTGCGTCTGTCTCTGCAGCATAAGCAAGAGCTTCGTTGAGCTGCTTAACAGCCTGCTTTACGTCAGCAGCACCGTCGAGAGCGTTCTGACCGTTAGCGATACCCTTGTCGAGGAGTTCCTGAGCCTTACCGTTAGAGAGTACAGCATCGTCATTCTCGAGCTTGTCAGTAGCCTCTTCCATGAGACCTTCGAGTTCTGTAGTGAGAAGTTCTTCGTCAACTGCATTGTAAGCAATCTGGAATGAATACCATACTACCCATGCGTTGTCAGCCATTGCATCAGCCTTAATACCGAAATTCAAGTCACCTGGCTCAGCAAGAACAGTAGAAACTGACTTCTCAACAACAGCAGCATATTCGTCGTTCTCGAATACATCATGAGCAGCTAACTGACTGTTTGGAACGTAGAGAGATCCGCCTGCAACTGTTGATGTATTAGCAAATGCGCTTGCATCAGGATTAGCGATTTCTGCAACGTTTGTAAGACCAGTCTTAGAGTGTCCAGCCCATACGAAGGCATAGTCTGTCTTGTCTGACTGATAGTTGTCGTAGTTTGTTTCCTGATCTGCAGTACGGTAGAACGCACGTGTTGTGATAGTGTATGTACCAGCTGGCATGTCTGTGAGAGTACGAGTGATAGTGAATGGATGCTGGTTCCAAACCTCTGCAGTACCATACTGAGTCTTGAAGTTAGAAGCGTCACCGTAAGCCCATTCCTTATCTACTACATTTGCTCCCTGAAGAGCAGTAGCACTATAAGTATAAGAGAGACCGTCGAGTACTCGTGTGATGTCGAGTGGCTCGTCAAGTTCCTCACCTGAAGCAACAGCCTTGTCCCAAGCAGCCTTAACACCGTCAGTGATGATTGTATCAAGTGATGAGATTGCATTGTTGATTTCTTCAGTAGTCATTGAGTATTCAGTAAGAGCGTCACCAATCTGGTCTGCGAGGTCACCGAGAGGACCTGCGATCTCAGGAACGTTCTCGTACTGGTTCAAAGCTTCTTCGAGTGTGCCGTTAGCAAAGTCCTCGAGATTTTCGTATGCCTTGATGTTAGCGTTGACTGCTGGAAGCAATGAGTTGATAGCTTCAGTTGCAGCAATGTTTGCCTCCTTGTCAGAGCTCTGTGAGCTTACGAGAGCTGCACCATCCTCGATTGCATCCTGAAGGTCAGACTTAAGGTCTTCGTTGAAGTCCTGACCTAGAAGCTCGCTTGCAGTAGAAACTGCTGCCTGGAGAGCCATGAGTGATGGGTCGAAGTCAATATCACCTACGTAGTTGATAGCAACACCGTCGATGAAGAAGTGAGGCATAGCAGCAGAACCTAAATCAGCAGCAGTGTAACCGAGTGAGAAGTTACCTGGAGTATCCTCGTCAAGTTCGAAGAATATTGTCATCTTCTCCCATGAGCCTGTCTTGAATACAGTCACGTCAGAGAGGTACTCGTCACCATCATCTGTGATGAATCCCATGAGGTTCTTTGCAACAGCACTTGTTCCACCTGTATTGTAGTAAGAGATAGTAAGAGTATACTTACCTGCAGGGAGAGTCACGTGCTGAGTGTACTGAGAGTTAGATGTCCAACAACCTACGAAACCAAGTACACGTCCTTCTGCCGAACCATCAGACATGACTGATGGAGGGTTGAATCCTGTACCACCGAGGAATGCATTGTCACCGATAGTATATACACCTGACGCATGACCATTGTGCTTGCTATCGTCAACATTTGTAGTAGGATCACTTGCTATCCATCCCTTGATAGGCTGCATACCATAGAACTCAACACTGTTCTTTGCCATATCATAGCTGTAAGTAGTGATACCGCCAGTGATAGGCTCGTCGAGAGAGAAGTGAGGGTTAGTGAGGAAGAACTCAGAGAGGTCAGTAACGCTTGATTCGTTGATAGCCTTCTGATCTTCGATAGCCTTCTGCACCTGTTCAAGAGTAGCGTTAGCATCATTGTATACTGCCAATGCTGCCTTAACGTCTGCACCAAGCTGCTGACCTTCCTCGATTACTACAAGAAGGTCTTCCTTAGCCTTAGCGACCTCTTCTGCGATGATTTCAGATTCATCAATAGAGTAGAGCTTTATGCAGTCATAGAAGAGGTGAGGAGCCGTACCTGAACCCATATTACCTGCAGACTTGTAACCAATTGAGATAACACCCTTAGTTTCCTTTGTAAGACGGAAAACAACTTCGTCTACAAAAGTCGAGTTGACATCAAAAGTAGTCATAGTAGAGAGGTATTCTGTACCATCCTCTGCAATGAATCCGTTGAGGTTCTTGGCTACTGCATTAGCACCAGAGGTGTTAAATATTGGAATGCTGATAGCATAAGCACCTGCAGGGAGAGTTATCTCCTGAGTGTAAGAGAGGCTTGCACCCCAAACAGCAGCAATACCAAGAGCCTTACCACCTGTTGGGTTAACAACATCATAGCTGTAAGGTGCGAAATAGTTACCGCCGTATCCAATAGTTGGCTCGTCCTCTTCGTTGAGATAACTTGTCACACCGGCAGCACGTGCATTAACTTCATCAGTACGAGCAGGATCACTTGATGTCTGCATCACCTTGATGTTGTCAGAGAGATTTGAAGCCTTCCATCCAGTAACGGCCTGCTGACCGAACAGACCTTCACCACCAGCACCAGCACCTTCGTCTGGCATATTGTAGTCGTACGTAGCGACTGGAGCTGTAAGCTCAGGACCTGCAGAGAAGTCAGAATTCACGATCTTGTAGGTCAAGTCACTCTTAATAGTGTATGACCCCTGTGTATTGGCAGTATAGACGAGAGCACTCATCGCAACTGCAGCTGCAAAAGCGTAAAATTTCTTCATACAGTTAATTAATAAAGTTAGTTAGTAATACGAATATTTAATATTTGTTTATTCCAAAGGTGTCATTATAACTGCAAAATGCTTCATTCAGTAGCTTTCTAATACAATTAGTGGGGCAAATATATGAATAAAGAACAAAAGCAGAAAAAATCGCGGACGTTTTTTGCACAAAACACCCACGATTTAACATATTAATCACCCGTAAGCATTGATTTATGCCCGGACAACATATACATATTATATATATAAGAGATAGTAAATGTTATTTCACATCCTCACATTTACCACAGTTAGTGTAGCACTTGTAACCAGGCTTAGGAGCCACGTACTTGTCGCCAAGCGCCTTCTCTGCCGCCTTCTCAAACTCGTACTTACCAGATGAAATAGGAGTAATCACGACCTTGGTTCCTACTTGTGCATAGCGAGTCTTGAGGTCCTTGATGTCAGCATCACGTAAGCGTATGCAACCCTCGCTATCACGACCAGGTATAGAGTGCTCGTTGTTGGTGCTGCCATGAATGCCTATACCTGAGTGTCCTGGAGTAACGAGTCGCATAAACCAATTGCCGTATGCCTTGACGCTACCACGTCCGTCACCGAAGTTGTGTGACCATGAAGACGCATCCTGTATCTGGCTGATAGTAAATGGACGTGCAGTAGTGCTCTCAGGAGTCTTCATGTCGCCACGCACCTGCTTGTTTTCTGGATTCTTGGCATAAC
>JAZLKQ010000455.1:0-3250 GCA_045597745.1 Bacteroidaceae bacterium
GAATATCTGTATCATTACAGACAAGCTTTCCATAAGGAATATACCGCACAGTATTGGCAGCAGGAGTTCCTTATGTATGACTACCGCTGTTACTGCTATTACGCCGCCGATGGCAAGACTTCCAGTGTCTCCCATGAAGACCTTTGCGGGGTAGGCATTGTACCATAGGAATCCGATGAGCGCTCCTACGAATGCACATATAAAGACGAGTATTTCTTCCGAACCTGGTATGTACATCACGTTGAGGTAACTTGCAAACTGTATATGTCCCGAGACGTATGCCAGTATGCCCAGTGCTATGCCTATGATTGCAGAGTTGCCTGCACACATGCCGTCCATACCGTCGTTGAGGTTAGCTCCGTTGGATACAGCTGTGATGACAAATGTAGTGACGAGCACGAACAGTATCCATCCACATGCTCTCTGAGTCTTTCCGTCTGGTATCCAGCTGAATGCCTCGTAATAGTCGAGGTTATTATTCTTGAGGAATGGTACGGTCGTCACGGTAGACTTGCGCTCTTCGCTCTTGTGATACACCACTTCCTTGTCTCCGATTTCTCTTGTCACATTCTCTCTGACAACAGCTTGAGGGCTGAGCCACAATGTAAGTCCGACGATACATCCGAATATTAGCTGCCCAAGCATCTTGTATTTTGGCTTAAGTCCGTCCTTGTTACCTTTGAGCTTGATCCTGTCGTCGAGGAATCCAAGGAAACCAAACCAGACGATTGTGGCGATGAGAAGTATCATGTATACGTTGCTGAGCTTGCCAAATATTAATGCGGGCACTACTACAGCAGCCAATATTACAAGACCGCCCATCGAAGGGACGCCCTTCTTCTGTACTCCGTATGGGTCGATTGAGGCATCACGTGCTTCTTCTATACGTTTACGGCTTCTCATGTATTTGATGAAGTATTCTCCTGCCCACATCGAGATGATGAGTGATATGATAAGAGACATGAGCGCACGAAAAGACACATATCCAAGCATTCCCATGCCCGGTATATCCATGTCTTCAAGTATTTTGTACAAACTGTATAACATCTGGTTGTTTAAGTTGAAAGTTGTTGTTTATGATTGATTAGAAGCACTTTGCTACCTCTTCCTTGTCGTCAAAGTGGTGCTTTACTCCCTTGACGTCCTGGTAGTCCTCATGACCTTTGCCGGCAATGAGGATAACGTCGCCAGAGTTGGCCAACATGCACGCTGTCTTGATGGCGTCACGACGATCCACAATGGAGATGAATTTCTTCATCTGCTCGTCGGCAAGTCCTGCGAGCATGTCGTGGGTGATGTCCTGTGGCTCTTCAAATCGTGGATTGTCACTCGTGATGATGACCTTGTCGCTCTGCTTGACAGCTTCTTTTGCCATGAGCGGACGCTTGCCCTTGTCTCGATTGCCGCCAGCACCACATACTGTGATGACTTGTCCTTTGCCTTCGAGTACTCCGTGTATGGCGTTGAGAACATTCTCAAGAGCGTCAGGGGTATGTGCGTAATCGACGATTGCTGTATATCCTGATGGCGATCTGAGCGCTTCGAATCTGCCGTTGACAGACTTCATCGCGCTAAGAGCGACGAGTACATCCTTAGGGTCTTTGCCTAACATTACAGCTGCGCCATAGACTGCAAGGAGGTTGCTGACATTGAACTTTCCGATAAACTGTACTCCGACCTCTGTGCCATTGATATCGAGATACATACCCTCAAAATGACATTCAATAATCTTTGCCTTAAAGTCGGCAACCTGCTGTACAGAGTAAGTCTTGACTGTAGCCTTAGTGTTCTGAGTCATCACAAGACCGTTCTTGTCGTCAGCATTCGTTATTGCGAATGCGTCTGAAGGAAGGTTATCAAAGAATAGTTTCTTTGCCTTGATGTAGTTCTCAAATGTCTTATGATAGTCAAGATGGTCACGTGTGATATTAGTGAAGAGACCGCCCACAAATCTCAATCCGCCAATACGATTCTGCACGATAGAGTGGGAGCTAACTTCCATAAATGCGTATTCGCAACCTGCGTCTACCATACGTGCAAGCAGGCAGTTGAGCGTTATAGGGTCTGGAGTCGTATGCTCGGTAGGGATTGCCTCACCGTCTATATAGTTGACTACGGTAGAGAGGAGTCCAGCCTTATGTCCCATGTGACGGAACATATTGTACAGTACTGTCGCAATGGTTGTCTTGCCGTTAGTACCAGTCACTCCGACAAGTTTGAGCTTAGACGTAGGGTCGCCATAGTAGTTGGTCGCTATTTGTCCCACATTCTGTTCGGAGTTCTCTACCTTTATATAAGTAATATCTTCGTTGATGTCAGTCGGGAAGTCTTCGCACAGTACAGCCTTGGCTCCCTTCTCGATTGCCTTTCCGATATAGTTGTGACCATCTGCCTGTGTGCCTTTGACGGCAATAAAAAGGTGTCCTTCGTCTATGAGGCGTGAATCAATGTTTACGCCAGTTATCTCTCTGTCAATATCACCCTTGATCTCCAGGGTATTGACGTTGCTGATGATATCTCCAATCTTCATGACGTTGTATATAATGTTATGTTTATGTACTTGTGCTATTGTGTTGGCTGTCAGTCAAGTTCGATGTTGACCACAGCGCCTTTCTTTACTCCTGCACCAGCCGCAAGACTCTGGCTCTTGACCTTGCCCCTGCCCTTGATACGAGCCCTCATGCCTCTGCTCTCTATGGCGAAGATGGCGTCACGAGCTCCCATTCCTACGACGTTAGGCATGATGGCCTTGTCGCATGGCTGTGCTGTAAATTCTACTGTATTGCCATTGATGATGGCGCTACCCCAGAGTCCGGCATTTGCTTCGCCGCCTCTCGACTTGATACTGAGCGAACTCAACACGGAGTGCGCTGCTGCGATACTGCCGTACTTGACCTCAGGTGTATGTATGTAGAGCGTATCTTTGGCTTTGCTTATGTCGGTAGTGATATTCTTGGAGAACACACGCTCGGATATCTTTGCAAATACCGGTCCTGCCTGTGAACCTCCCGATGCTGGAAGCCCCGGCTTACGTATGGCTACGAGGCATGTGTACTTTGGATTCTCGTATGGGAAATAGCCACAGAAGCTCACGAAGTACTCTCGTCCTCCTGCCGCATATCCGCCCTTTCCTTGCGAAATCTGCGCTGTACCGGTCTTGCCTGCCACGACGAAGTGCTTGCTTCGAGCGTGCTTACCCACACCGCCTTTCTCGTTGACTACCTTGCGAAGCATCTCCTGTACGTCGTGC
>JAZLKQ010000456.1:0-1998 GCA_045597745.1 Bacteroidaceae bacterium
TCAGTACTCTATCATGCAGCGCAACTGCAACCGTCTGCTCTATATCGTCAAGCAGATCACTGACGTGAGAAAGATAGACAATGGACAGTTCGAACTGCACTTCTCTGAGACGGATATAGTATCATATATCAACGAGCTCCTGCCTGCATTTGAGGGTGTGGCGACTACTAAGCGCATGTCCCTTAGTGCGGACGCTACAGCTCCAAGCATACCTGTATGGATAGATACAGAGCACTTTGAGAAGATTGTGACCAACCTTCTGTCCAATGCGTTCAAGTTTACGCCTGACGAAGGAGTTATCAGCGTCAACACCCGTACCGAAGGCGACGAGAAGGTCATCATCACCGTGTACAACTCCGATTCGCACATACCAGAAGAGGACCTCGCCCATATCTATGAGCGCTTCTATCAGGTAGATACGGCAAAGAGGGCTGCAGGATCGGGTATAGGCCTTAACCTCGCCTACGACTTGACACGCCTGCATCATGGCGATCTCATAGCGCGCAATACCCCTGACAACGGAGTGGCGTTTGACATCATCCTGCCGCTCGGCAATGCCCACCTCACAGCAGAGGAGATGGCTCCTGTAGCGGTACAGGAGACCACCGACGCAACGTCAGCAGCGGCTCCAGTAGCCTCTACTATGCTTGAGTCGGAGGTACAGAGCGAGCAGTCCATGACCAATACTGAGAGCATCAGCGATCGCAAGCTGACGGTGCTCGTAGTGGACGATGACGCTGAGATATGCGAATATCTGAAGCATGAGCTACAGTCCGAGTACAATGTACTGGTGGCTCGTGGTGGCAATCAGGCATGGCAGATCGTGCAGAAGTCTCGACCTGATGTCGTCATCACCGACCTTATGATGCCTGACGGCAATGGTCACGAACTCTGCCAGCGTATCAAGTCTAACATCGAGACCAACAGTATACCTGTCATCATGTTGACAAGTGAAAGCAACGAGGACAACCTCCTCAAGAGTATCGAACTGAAGGCAGACCACTTCCTGCCAAAACCGTTCAATATGGTATTGCTCCGCAGTAGTCTCAATCAGGTGGTCAGTGTGCGTGAAAACATGCGAAATAAGATGCGACGTACTGAGGTCGGCAACTCTATCGAGCCTGCACAGCTCGACAATGCCGATGACAAACTCTTCACTCGTGTCAATGATACCATCAAGAAGAATATAGACAACAGTGACTTTGGCGTAGCCGAACTTGCATCTGAGGTTGGCATAAGCCGTGTACACCTCAACCGCAAGATGAAGGAGCGCTATGGAGTATCGCCTAATGCGTATATCAAGTCACTTCGTCTCAAGCAGTCCGCCTACTTGTTGGTACACAACAAAGTCAACATCTCGGAGGTGGCATACACTGTAGGATTCTCAAGCCACAGCTACTTCAGTAATGCCTTCCATGATTATTTTGGCATGACACCTAAGGAATTTGTATCATTCTATTCTAAGCCGGAGAATGATGAAGCGTTGCAGAAACTCCTGCAATAGGGCAGATTTGACGATATTTTACCTCTTGTATTCATCCTGACGTAAGGTTGTCATGTGATCGATAAAAGGCGTTTTTTCGGCAGTCATAAGGCTGTTTTTTACGATGAAATGAGTGAAAATACGGTTTTTTACAAGTTTTGTTACGCATTTCGACCATGATGTTACATCTTTTACACTCGATGTTACGAAATTGAAAACCTTTCGATGCAAAACCCACTACCTTTGCAACCGTAAACGAGAAAGGTTAATAAAGTTAATAAGTAGTTTTTCAACAGTTAGTTTTAGTTCATGGATGCAGCAAGCAGTGATACTTGCTGCATTCGCTTTTCTAAGACGGTACTGAATGGATTGAAAAGTCGATACACTAACACTTGCCTGACGTTTATTATCAAAGCACAATACTATATATTATATATAAGGAGTTAATAATATTGCGATGACATGTCTGTCAAAGTCGGAGGCCAAGCGGGTCTTAGGAAGACAATAGAGAGGGA
>JAZLKQ010000457.1:0-5929 GCA_045597745.1 Bacteroidaceae bacterium
CAGCAATCGGAATACGAACCTGCTGTATAACATCGCCTGTGTCAATCTCGTGCTTCAAGAAGAATGTCGTGACACCAGTCTCTGTCTCACCATTGATAACAGCCCAGTTGATAGGAGCTGCACCTCTATACTTAGGGAGTAGCGAAGCATGTGCGTTGAATGTACCAAGCGGTGGCATGTTCCATACTATCTCAGGCAACATACGGAATGCCACCACAATCTGTATATCAGCATTCAGGCTTCTGAGCTCCTCGATAAAGTCCGGATCTTTCAACTTTACAGGCTGTAGCACCTTGAGACCATGCTCTACAGCATATTGCTTGACAGGGCTTGGCTGAAGTACACTGCCGTGCCTTCCCATTGGCTTGTCTGGCATTGTCACCACTGCTACAACGTTGTATCCGCCTTCTACGAGGCACTTGAGGCTCTCCACAGCAAAGTCTGGAGTGCCCATATATACTATTCTTAAGTCTTGCTTTGTCATAGTCATAATCTTTTAAAATTCATAATAGAGCCCCTTACCCCCAAAGGAGGCATTCGGATAGAATGCAGTATATAATGTATACTACCGTCACTACATTCGGAAACAAGTCCGAAGTCGCCCTATAGGGGGGAGAGTGCTGGGGAGAGGGGCCTTATTCTGCTGAGAAGTCCACAAGCGTACGACGATACGAGTTGAACAGTCCAGAGCGAGATATAAATCCTATATACTTTTCGTCCTCATCAACCACAGGCAGATTCCATGCACCAGTTTCATCAAACTTCTTTGTTGCTACAGACAGCGTGTCAGAAGTAGAAAGCACAGCGCTTGGCTCTTCCATAAACGTGCTTACAGTGTACCTGCGATAGAGTTCGTGGCGGAACATGACATTACGCACAGCGTCAAGCGAAACTATACCTACCAGTCGTCCAGCCTGATCCAATACCGGGAATATGTTGCGCTTGGACTTAGATATTGCTACCGCCAGCTTGCCCAGATCCATATCTGCCGTTACAGGTCGATAGTTGCGCTCGATCATTGCCTCAAGGCTGAGAAGCGTAAGGATAGCCTGATCCTTGTTGTGCGTAATCAGCTGTCCTCTACGGGCAAGACGCATCGCATAGATACTATGAGGCTCGAATATATTGATGGTCAGATATGATATGACTGATACTATCATAAGTGGTACAAAAAGAGCATATCCACCAGTCAATTCTGCAATGAGGAAGATACCAGTAAGTGGCGCATGCATTACGCCAGACATAAGTCCCGCCATGCCGTACAGTCCACAGTTTTCGGAAGAAAGGAATCCACCATTACCAAGCGAAAGCCCTAAGATAGAATCCCATAGCTTGGCAAATATCACACCACTTATACATCCGAGGAAGAGGCTTGGAGCAAATGTTCCACCACATCCACCGCCACCATTGGTAGCTGTAGTTGCATATACCTTAAACAAAAGTACCAGTCCCAAGTATATGATAAGGTTGCTCTCGTTGCCATAGAATAGCGTATTGTGCATTACTTCCGAAGCCGAAGCATTGTTGATGAGCTGATTGATCACGTCGTAACCCTCTCCATACATAGCGGGGAAGAAGTATATCAACACACCGAGGACTACCGCACCGACAACAAACTTCAGCCATTTGTTCTTTAGCTTTACAAATATTCCTTCAAACCAGTTCATTGCTCTTGTAAAGTACAATGATACAAGTCCACAGAACACACCGAGCAATATACAGCCTGGGATGATGTCTATGGAGAAAGCCTTGCTAAGCTTGAAGTCAAACATCGGGTCGGTTCCATAAAAGGCGTATGACATGCAGACCGAAGTGATGCTTGTCACGAGCAGTGGCAGGAGTGAAGAGAAACTCAGATCGAGCATAAGTACCTCAAGCACAAACACAAGACCTGCTATCGGAGCCTTAAAGACTCCAGACACTGCACCGGCAGCTCCACATCCGACCAGCAGCATCAATGTCTTTGATGGTAGGTGGAAGCGCTTGCCAAAGTCCGAGCCCCAAGCGGCACCAGTCAATACAATAGGTGCCTCTGCTCCTACTGAGCCTCCGAATCCAATCGTTATTGCACTGGCAATGATACTTGACCATCGGTTGTGCGACTTGATGCGTGACCTGCCTCGGGATATTGCATAGAGTATCTTTGTCACACCATGGCTGATGTCTCCCCTTACGATATGCTTCACAAAGAGCATGGACAAGAGAATACCTACTGCCGGATATACCATATACAGCCAGTTGGTCTCACCTATCTCAAAGCCCTTGGTAAGCAATTCCTTTATCTCTTCGATAAGAAACTTCAGCACAAACGCCGTGACACCAGTGCACACACCGACCATTAGACTGATCATAAGCACGATCTGTCTCTCGGTGTGGTCACCCTTTATCCAGCCTGTGACCGCATTATTGAACTTTATCCCTTTACGGCGAATACCGATAGTGTTCATATATCTTTTTATACATATATACTATTCACGAATGATAGTGAACTCACCATTAGGTCTGATCCTGACGATGCTCGAAGGCTGATGCTTCTCCTTGCAACGCTGGTTGTAACGCACGACATAGTCCACAGCCTCCTTAATCTCATCACTTATCTCATCGAACGTACGGGCTGTAGGCTCACCGCTGATATTTGCGCTTGTCGACACTATCGGCTTCTGGAATCGGAAACAAAGTTCTTTCGAGAACTCCTCTCTCGTAATTCTTATCGCGGCGCTTCCATCTTCGGCTAAGAGATTGGGAGCAAGTCCACTCACATTATCATAGATTACGGTAAGTGGTTTTGTCGTAAGCTCTATCATGTCCCATGTCACATCCGCAACATTGCGTACATATCTTGAAAGCCTAACCTCAGAATCTATCAGACTTATCATTGCCTTGCTATCCTCGCGGCGCTTAATCTCATAAATGCGCTTGACTGCTTCGGGATTGGTTGCATCACAACCAATTCCCCACACCGTATCTGTCGGATAGAGTATCACCCCACCCTTCTTCATTACCTCTATGGCTTTCTTTACTTCGTCCTGTAACATAATGCCAACAATTCTAATAATTCAAGAGTTGAAGCCAACTGTAAGATTAAAACTCACTCGTGAAGTGGAACTTGATATGCTCAAAGTCTTGCTGAGCCATCTGAAGTACATAGCCACTATCAGCAAGGAACACGTCTCGACCATCCTTGTCCTTTGCCATGAACTGATATTTGCGCTTCTTGAATGCCTCGAGCTGTGCCTCATCATCACTCTCTATCCAGCAAGCCTTATACAGGCTTACAGGCTCCCAGCGGCACTTTGCGTTGTATTCATTCTCAAGTCGATACTGGATTACTTCAAACTGAAGCTGACCAACTGTACCGATAATCTTACGGTTGTTAAACTGATTGACGAACAACTGTGCAACACCTTCGTCCATCAACTGATTGATACCCTTCTCCAGTTGCTTGGTCTTCATCGGATCATCATTCTCGATATATTTGAACATCTCTGGAGAGAATGAAGGCAGTCCTTTGAAGTGTAGCTTCTCGCCTTCTGTAAGTGTATCACCTATCTTAAAGATACCATTGTCAGGAAGACCAACTATATCTCCTGGATATGCCTCATCGATAGTGCTCTTCTTCTGTGCCATAAACTGCGTAGGGCTTGAGAATCTTACCGTCTTGCCATTTCGCACATGTAGATAAGGTGCGTTACGGACAAACTTACCCGAGCATACCTTACAGAATGCTGTACATGATCTATGATTAGGGTCAATATTAGCAGTTATCTTGAAGATGAACCCCGTAAACTTAGGTTCGTTTGGTTCGACCATTCTTTCCTCTGCTGTCGTTGGGCGTGGCTTAGGAGCTATCTCGACAAAGCAGTCAAGCAGTTCTTGCACACCAAAGTTATTGAGAGCAGAGCCGAAGAACACTGGAGCAACTTCTGCATCAAGATATGTATTGACATCAAACTCAGGATATACACCATCTACAAGCTCAAGGTCCTCACGAAGCTTGTCTGCATCATCAACACCCACCATATCATCAAGCTGAGACGAGTTGACATCTACCTCAACCTTCTCTGTCACCATCTGCTTGTTAGGAGTGAAGAGGTTGAGCTTCTGCTCATATATATTATATACACCTTTGAATCGTGCGCCCTGATTGATAGGCCAAGAGAGTGGGCGTACCTTGATCTGGAGTTCGCTCTCTACTTCATCAAGCAGGTCAAAAGGGTCCTTTCCCTCACGATCCATCTTGTTGATGAAGACAATGACAGGAGTCTTGCGCATACGGCACACTGTCATGAGCTTACGTGTCTGCGCCTCAACACCCTTTGCACCGTCAATTACGATGATGGCACTGTCTACGGCAGTAAGTGTGCGGAAGGTATCTTCGGCAAAGTCCTGGTGACCTGGTGTATCAAGGATATTGACCTTGTACAGTCCACCCTCACCTGCTGGAGCCTCCTGTCCGTCTGGTGTATAGTCAAACTCCATCACGGATGTACTGACAGAGATACCACGCTGCTTCTCTATCTCCATCCAGTCACTTGTAGCTGACTTCTTTATCTTGTTAGACTTTACCGCACCTGCCACCTGTATCTGACCTCCAAAGAGAAGCAACTTCTCTGTGAGTGTCGTCTTACCAGCATCCGGGTGCGAGATTATCGCAAATGTTCGTCTTCTTTCTATTTCGTTCATATCAAATTTTTATATTATCCTTCTACTTCTGTCTCTTCAGGAGCAAGCAACTGCTCGATGCACTCTCGCAAGCTCTCTTCCCAATATGGTATCTCAATGCCATACGTAGACTTGATCTTGGTCTTGTCGAGCACGCTGTAATGAGGTCTTGCGGCTGGAGTTGGGTACTCTTCGGTGTGAAGCGGACGTACCTTGCACGAAGTGATTCCCGCAATTCGATGTATAGCCTTCGTGAAGTCATACCATGATATCACGCCCTCGTTGCTGAAATGATATATGCCCGGCACTATACCCTTATCTACTGCCACCATGATTGCCACGGCAAGGTCACGTGCGTATGTAGGAGTCCCGACCTGGTCGAATATGACGCCGAGTTCAGGCTTCTCGTTGCCGAGGCGTATCATCGTCTTGACGAAGTTGTTACCAAATGTACTATACAACCATGCAGTACGAACTATCATCGCATCGTCACAGTTTGACTTTACGCTTTCCTCTCCTGCAAGCTTTGTACGTCCGTATACTGAGTTAGGACAAGTCGCTTGGTCTTCCTTGTATGGAGTGTGATTGGTACCATCAAAGACATAGTCTGTACTCACCTGCACCATGCATCCTCCACGTTTGCCGACAGCCTTTGCCAGATACCCTGGAGCTATGTTGTTGAGCAGATTGCACAGTTGTTCTGCACTCTCAGCCTTATCCACGGCTGTGTATGCCGCACAGTTCACGATGCAGTCTATAGACTTGTCTGCGACAAATGCCTCCACATCTGCCTCGTTCGTGATGTCAAGTATCGAATAGTTGAAGCCCATCTGGAATCCCTCTGGGAATACTATATCTGTAAAGAAGAAGTCGTGCTGCACATACTTCGCTGCCAGCAGTTGCATTTCGTTGCCGAGCTGACCATTACATCCTGTAACAAGAATATTCATATTGATTCAATAAAAAACATATTATCCAACAAACACCAATACACATAATGTATTATGACAATTTCAGTTCTCCTGCCTTATCTTTCTTATAGTACTCGCTAAGCATACCGACAAACTGTGCTATGCTTCCGATAGCGTCAGCCGTCTCCTTGCCTACCGGCTTGCCCTGAGCGCGGAGCAACATCACTGCATAGAGAGCATCGAAGCAGTTTTCCAGCTCGCCCTTCTCACGTGTAGACTCGCTCTTTGCACGTATCTCCACGATAAATGGGAGCGCCTTATAATATGCCGCCGAATAGAATGGTTGCTTTGTATCC
>JAZLKQ010000458.1:0-3134 GCA_045597745.1 Bacteroidaceae bacterium
TCTGAAAGAAATTATCGATTAATTAATCAGAAATTATATAAAGCATTCATTTGACTTCATTTAAGGTCATTTAATGTTATAGTCAAGTAGCTCGACGAAGTCAATTAAAATTAAAAAATCACTTATATATATAAATATGAATATAAAGATAATAGACGTATTTGGTCAGTTTGACAACAAAGGTACAGACCATTATTATACATTTGCTCCAGGCGTACAGTCTACAGAATGGAAGCGATATATCAATGACCCTCGTGAGTTGCCGCCAGCTCTCAAGCAGAGTTATGCCCTCTGGTGCACTATGGGTGAGGGATGGTGGCTGTCTGCCATACGTAAGAATCCACATGACAACCGTGGTGGCTGGGCTATGCTCTCCATCTGTATAGGCAACAACCGCCCTGTGGACGGACTTTCAGCCTTGAGGTTGGTAGACATGGCGTATGAGCATTTCGTATTGTCACGCAACTGGCATGATGCTGACACTAACAAGTGGCTTGTGTCAAATGGTGATATAGAGGTACGCCCATGTGCACCGGTAGCGTTTACCTTGTCAGGAATGCTTGGCAACTCAGCATTCCGCACTTATTCCTCAGATATTGAGCTCAACAATATCTTCGCATTCCCATCACAAGAGGGTTATGGTCAGTATGCACGACTATTTGTCGTACCTGTCAACGCTTCACAATTTATGCATATACCAAATCTTACCGACACCATCAGGGTCAGATTGACGTATAACATTCAGGTGCAGAATACGCAGAATACTAATGTGTCTGCCTCAGAAATGGTAGAGGGAGGTATGTTTGAGATAAGCTACACTAAGCCTGGTACCAATCCTGTCAAGATACAGGTCAAGGCTGGCGACAATACACCTGCCACTGTAGTGAGAGGTGTCAACATCATGGTCAAAGACCCTGTAAGTGCAGGAGTGGTATTTCACAAGTGCTTCTCAATACTGTGCAAGGACGAGGAAGGCCGTTCGGTAATGTCTGTCAATATCAAGAATAAGGACAGACTCTCACAGATAGGCGTAGTCAACGATCCGTCTATCAATAGGATGGTTTACCCTGAATCATTGCATACAAAGTTTGAGCTTATTATTAATTCTCAGGGATATGATGATGCGTCCATAACTGTTGATCCTTCTACTCTCGCCAATGACGAGTGCCTTGTTGTACCTCTTAAGAAGAGAGGATATACGGTACGATTTGTTGTAGATGGCAAGAGTTTTGAAGCTGCCAAGAGCGTCAAATCAGACAGTCCTGAGTATCGTGCTCTCAAGAAAAGAGGAGCAAAGATAACATCCAACCTCATCACACTCTCATTTCCTTCTCCAGAGTTTATGGAAGAAGAATCGGAGACAAATGCAAAAACATCGATTATGACAAAGATATTCGTATCTCTTGGGGTACTATTCTGCGTGTGCATTATTGGTGGAGTAGGGTATTGGGCATATACGTTGTTTGCACATTCAGCTCCAGAGCGGACATCCACGGAACAGGTCGCTGACAGCATAGCAAGTAAGGATAGCATAGGCATAGATTCTGTATCAGCAGATAGCACGCCGGTTGATGACGTTATGCCGTCAAGGAGAGATGCAGAAGCTGCACAGGAGAAGGATTCAAAACCTGTGCAGATCAAGACGGAACCATCGTCAAAAGAACAAAAGAGCAATGATGGTGCTTCAGCTTCTTCTGCCAGCAGTCAATCACAGGCTGCAGACAAAGCCCAAGAGGTGTCTTCTGACAAACCTTCCGCTGATGGTGATAATGCGATTAATCCAGAATAAATAATAGTAACAATATACAATTGGGCACAAATAATAAAAAGAACACGAACCTTTAGCTCGGCGAAGCCAATACATCCACATTCGTTAAATTCGTCAAATTCGTGGTTAATGAATAAAGATTATTATTCGTTGTGCCAAAAAGTATATCATTACCTAAATAATAGTTATGGTTAAACAAATCATTAAGATAGTATTGCCAAGTCTCGCAATCATTGGTATTGTTGTGGCTATCATATACTTTGTCAAAGGCTTAGATGTTCCACCTGAAGGTGAAACGGCAACATCATACGAGATGAAGATAAATGACCGTGTAGAGTCTGAAGTGAAGGACAAGTCATACAGAGAGGCAAAGTCCGCATTTGACGATATACTTGCAGATATCAACACCGAAGCTTCCATCACGCTGTCAGACGGTCGACCTAACTTGTCAGACGCTGAAGTGCTCAAGTGTAGGAAGATACTTTTCTATGAATATGTGCCTATATTCAACAGTTATGCAAAGTCATATTTCAACGGTCATACGTGGGACGAGAAGACCATCAACAGCATAAAGCAGGAAGCGACATTGCTCATGTCAATGAATATAGCAGAGCACAACTCGCCAGACTACAATGCGTTGGAAGATGCAATAAAGGTGGTAAATGACTATTTCGTGGCCAAGTCACTCGTTAGCAAGGCGGCATCTTGCAAGACTGATGATGATGTCAACTCACTTAAGGCAAAGGTCAATAGTTATCGTCGCGCTCCGCTCAACAACAACTCTTCGCTTATGTCTCAGCTTGGAGGTGTAGAGCGAACAGCTCGTGAGGCTGTGGCGAAATACAAGGAAAAGGAAAGGGAACGTCAGTCTTCTGATGCCAGCAGGAGTGATGTCTCTGATGCTATATCTCAGGCTAATAGAGTTGCAAATGGATATAGGAGTTATGGATCATACGATCGATTCTATGCTGCATATCAACAGGCTAAGGACAGACTCAATGCGATCAAGCGTCAGCATGGTGGCACGCCTCAGGTCAACTCAGCTATGTCGCAACTTGACAAAGCTGACGACTATGCTCAGGACTACTATATACAGTAGTGCTTGTAATGCAAAATTTGGAGAAAGCATCCATTTGAGATCATTTAAGGTTCATTTTAATAAAATGTCTTTGATGGATTAAGATGGAGCAGATAATTAATTTCAGATTAATTTCTTTCAGTAAATATTCAAATTCAATATGAAACTCTGTAAATACTGCAAGGCATCTCTTCCTGATGATGCCTTGTATTGCGGGAAATGTGGTAGACAACAAAATCTGATATTCTGCCCACAGTGTGGCAATGCAGAGCAAGAAGGTGCATCATT
>JAZLKQ010000459.1:0-3304 GCA_045597745.1 Bacteroidaceae bacterium
ATATTGTGCACAAACAACATACGGACGTATTCATGAAATGATACGTATGATTTATTTGTATGCCAATATGCGATATAATAAATAGAGCAAGCCACAAACATTTGTAGCCTGCTCATTTATATAATTGGTAAAGACTGTACAGATTATATTAGTTTCTCCGCGTAAGCGTCGTTGATGACAGAAAGAGCGTTGAGTGAACGAGGGAAACCAATCCATGGGAGCATTGCTGTAACAGCTGCGACCATCTCCTTCTTGCTTGTACCAGAGTTCTTGTTTCCGATAGCATGAGTCTTGAGCTGTGCTTCACATCCACCCATAGCAGCGAGGTAACAGAATGTCATGAGTTCACGATGCTGCATGTCAATACCGTTGCGAGTATGGAAGTCACCGAAACAATAGCTCTCGAGGAACTCAACGATATGCTCCTGACCACGTGGAGAAGTCTGCATCATGTTTTCGGCAGTACCTTCGCCAAAGAGACTGTCTATCCATTCACGGCCTTTCTCCCTGCGGTTTTCCTTATTGGTTGTACCCTGATCGTCAAGAGGAAGCTTGATGTCGTTGTTCTCAAATACATCATTCATCACAACGAGGAAGTCGATAACTCTCGAAAATCCTACGTATGGGACTGCCTGGTATACTACCTCACGTATCTCTCTTGGCTTAACTCCCATGTTAAGACAGATTTCCACATGCAACTTAAACTCAGTAATTGCTCCTCCACCGATAGTAGATGCGAGGATACACATCACTCGTGTCTTTTCAAGTACAGGACCTTCTGTAAGTTTGAGCGACTCATCAAATGCGAAATTGTCAAACAACTCTGTGAGTTCTGGATCACTACGTAATGTGTTTATCTTGTTGCGTGATGAACCAAACAGCTTCTTGATTTCATTGTGAGCACGCTCACTAATCTTAATTTCTCTCATAAGGTTAGAGTGTTTCTGTTAATTATTTATTTTCAAGGCAAATTTATGAAAAAATAAACACTAATCGATAATGTTGTTGCAAATTTATGATGATTTAACGTAATATTTCCTTATATCATATTACTCTTTTTGCAATAGACATGTCAATAATGCTTATTATTTCGTTTTAGGTTCATATATACAATATGATATAATAATTAAGCAAATGATTGCAATTTGTAAAGTGTTATACATGGTCATAATATCAATTTATCAACAAAATGACGATATTTTATAAAAAATGTTGCTATGTATGCTTGCTATTAATGCAAAATGTTATATCTTTGCACCGTCAAAACAAAATAATGACACAAACACACACATATATATAATATATTAAGGTATAGGAATATGACAAAGAAGATACATTTCACAAAGATGCATGGATGTGGTAACAACTACATATACGTATATTTACCATACAATCCCATACCTGACCTTGCACAGGCTTCTATAGAGTGGAGCAGACCAAACTTCAGCATAGGTAGCGATGGTCTCATCACTATCGACAAGTCTGAAGTTGCAGACTTCAAGATGCGCATATTCAACAACGATGGCTCTGAAGGCATCATGTGTGGTAATGGTGTAAGATGTGTGGGCAAATTTGTTAGAGATCACCATCTTACCGACAAGAGCGAGATAAGCGTAGAGACACTTGGAGGCATCAAGATACTCCAGCTCTTTGAGAATGAAGAAGGTGAAGTGGTAAGCGCTCGTGTAGATATGGAAGAACCTATACTTGCCAACAAAACTCAGCTCGATACCCTAACAGGTAGCATACAAGATGGTGAGATAACCATCGATGAGGAGACTCTTGAGATTGCCAAAGCATCGGGATTTGACGTGATAAGGGGTACTTACGTATGTATGGGCAATCCACATTTTGTCATATTCGTAGACGATATCAGCAAAGTAAGACTTTCGGAGATAGGTCCACGACTAGAGCACAATCCTATCTTCCCTGAGAGATGCAATATTGAGTTTGCCCAGATACTCCCTGACGGAGTGATACGCATGAGAGTATGGGAGCGAGGCTCGGGTATTACAATGGCTTGTGGTACAGGAGCATGTGCTACATCTGTGGCAGCAACACTTACACAAGATACAGGCCGTACAAACACCATTCAGATGGACGGAGGACCGCTCACCATAGAGTGGGACGAGACTAACAATCATATATTTATGACAGGTCCGGCTGAAAGTGCTTTTGAAGGCGAAATAACACTAAAGTAAACAACCAATAGAAAGAGATTAGATTATGGCATTAGTTAATGAGAATTTCCTGAAGTTATCACCAAGTTATTTGTTTTCAGATATAGCCAAGAAGGTCACAGCATTCAAGACCGCACACCCAGAAGCTGACGTGATTAGACTTGGCATCGGTGATGTCACTCAGCCACTTGCACCAGCAGTCATAGAGGCTATGCACAAGGCTGTGGACGAGATGGCGAGCATGGACACATTCAGGGGATATGGACCTGAGCAGGGATACAAGTTCCTTCAGGAGGCAATCATAAAGAATGACCTTGCTCCACGTGGTATACACTTCGAAGTGTCTGAGATATTTGTCAACGACGGTGCCAAGAGCGATACTGGCAATATAGGAGATATCCTTGCCAAAGATAACATCATAGGTGTTACAGACCCTATATATCCTGTATACATCGACTCCAACGTCATGGCAGGTAGAGCAGGGGAGAATGTCAATGGACTCTGGTCTAATATAGTATACATGCCATGCAATGGTGAGAATGGTTTTGTACCAGCACTACCAAAGCAGCGTGTAGACGTGGTGTACCTCTGTTATCCAAACAACCCTACCGGTACCGTGATAAGCAGAGACGAACTCAAGAAGTGGGTTGACTACGCCCTGGCTAACGACACAGTCATCATGTACGATGCCGCTTACGAGGCATATATACAGGATCCAGATATACCACACTCTATATATGAGATTAAGGGTGCAAAGAAGTGCGCTATCGAGTTTCATAGTTATTCCAAGACTGCGGGCTTTACTGGAGTAAGATGCGGATATACTATTGTACCAAAGGAACTTATGGCTGTTACTGTTGATGGTAAGAAGGTTGACCTCAACAAACTCTGGAACCGTCGCCAATGTACTAAGTTCAATGGCACAAGCTATATCACACAGCGTGCCGCCGAGGCTATCTATTCGCCAGAGGGCAAGGAGCAGATCAAGGCTACTATAGCTTACTATATGGAGAATGCCCGTATCATGAGAGAGTCATTTGCCGAGATGGGCATACAGACATACGGTGGTGAGAATGCACCATATATATGGGTCAAGACTCCAGACGGCATGACTTCGTGGGAGT
>JAZLKQ010000460.1:0-8263 GCA_045597745.1 Bacteroidaceae bacterium
TCAAGTACACTTCCATTGCCTTGAAGTCCGGCGTATCGCGGTTGACCTTCTTGTTAGTGTATATAGTCTCCAGAGCCATACGGATCCTGAGGTTGTAGCTGCCGTTCTGGTCAAAGAGTATGTCACGTCCCTGTAGCGCCGCCTCTGACAGATAGTACACCAACGTCTTCTGCTTGAGAGTGAGTGATTCAAAGCCCTCTACCTTGTAACGGAGCATCTGCAGGTCTGCAAACCGCTCGTCCGTATACTTAAACCCAGCTTCCGACTGAGCAGAAGCGGCTGTTGTACCTATAGCCATAAGTGCTGAAATCATAATAGTCTTAATATTCATATAGAGTAATTGTTATTTTCTTTTTGACTTTTTGACGCCGCCGGCATTGGGTCGCGTCCTCCAGTTGTTAGGAGTTGTCCCTGTATACTTGCGAAATGCGACAAAGAACGACTGGCGGTTCCTAAATCCCACCATTACCGCCACATCATCTACAAGCAGATGTCGATTGCTCTTGTCGGCAAACAGGCGCTTAGCCATCTTTATGCGCTGCTCGTTGACAAGGGTGGCGTAACTCTTGCCTAACTCATAGGTCAATATCCCCGACAACACTCTCGGATCGATTCCCAAGTCCTGTGCCAATCGAGCGGCGGAATAGTCTGGGTCACGATACTTGTGTTGCGTGAACAATATATTCTTGATTGCCGACTTATACGTTTTTCTTTCCATTAACTATACATCATTATATCATGGAGTTGCCAAAGAGTCGAGAGCGTTACGCTTTGACTTGTTCTCGCTCATGGCATCCGTCGATTTTCAACATACGGTCGATAAAGCCTCAACACAATGTCGATGAAATTACGACTTAACGCATCCCGGCTTTCACTAATACTTTCGTTTTATAGCTTTCACCGTTCCATCACTCATGGTCATGCGCTCGATGACGACCTGACCAGATGCAGGTGCTGCTATGCTGGCACCACCTATCGTATAGTATCTGCGGGCTATCACAGCATTGCCGTCAGCAGGCATCTGGTCTATGCCAGTAGGTATCTTGTTGAAGTAAGCCACTCCGTTCTCCACCGTCACTGGCACCTTGTTGAGTGCACTACCGCCCACCATATCTGGCAAGATAAAGTCGCTGTAACCTTCTTGACAGAACAGTACACGTAGCTCATAGTATCCATCTGCAAGATTTGCCGGCATTGTTGAGGATACATCATGGTATGTATATCCATAATTTGACAGTAGCTGAAACTTATTCTTAGTGCTTGTCTTGGACGAAAGCAGCTTGACAAGATTGCCGTACCTATCGTACAGTCCTGTGCCTATCACCCAAGTATAAGCGGAGGTGGTCATGTTGAAGAAGCTGTTTGCCGTAAGCGTGAACTTCTCTCCGACAGCAACACTCTCCACCGATACAGAGGGCGCTTCCTTCATATACAAACGCCACTGTCTTGGAGTCTTATCAGAGCCTTCCACGTCAGGAACGAATCCACACACCATGGACTGCTGTTCGGTAAATGAGTACGAAGTCTTCGTAGGATTGAGGGTCGCTATTGAATAATAGCCGTTACTTGAGCCGTCCCATCCCCAGTTGACATGGAAATAGTCTTCCGAGTCATAGCCGTCGATGATAAACTCATGACCGCTCCCACTCTTAGTGACTCCTCCATACAGCACAGGCGAGTCGTTGTCAAGGTAAGACTTAACAAGCGTCATCCATTCATCGATAGTTGCGTAGCAGTCTCTACGCTGGAAGTCAAGCGCCGAAGCCTTATATCCAAAGTATGTATACAGGGCTTTCATCGCATTGTCGTCATACGTACCACTGCCTTCGAGGCCGTAATTCATGCGTGTGGATATGCCACAGTCGTACGACAGCTGCGCTACGGCAGCACTCGCCTCTGCATTAGACAGGTTGGCATCCAATGTGTTGCACATAGCATCCCAATTGTACTCATGTTCGTAGAAGTTCGAGCCTATGACACCCACACCGCTGATACCACTTGCGTATCTGAAGCTACCTTCGCCGACCTTTGGCCAACGATAGTGATACATGATCTGCGCCATAGCTGTAGCAACACAACCTACAGGACAGCTCTCGCCATCTATCTTTGGGCACAACGTGTTGTAAGGTTCACTCTGTCCCCATTGAGCCTTGCACAAAGGGCCGACGACAGGCTTTCCCGCTCTCGCTTTAGTCATCTGTTCCACATCGGCATCACCACTACGCACGTCATTGACCACTTCGGTATAGTAGCGAAGAAAGTCCACAAGCCCTGGATGCATATTGTCGGTGTCAAACGTGTTGTCGTACGAATAAGCCACTATCTCTGGCATATCACTCTCGCCCGACACTATCACAAATCCCTTGCCATCGGCAGCGTTGTATATATAGAATGCTGGCGCCTCCGCACCACTTGCGCCTATACGTGCCTTAGCCTCGGCGTTCATTGACTCGCTATTCACCAGTTTTCCGCCAAGTGTCAACTTGGCTATCTTGCTCGCCTTGTCTGGTGATACTGGCGATGCGAGCATTACCATTGTAGCAAATA
This sequence comes from Bacteroidaceae bacterium, assembly GCA_045597745.1. Taxonomy (GTDB): domain Bacteria; phylum Bacteroidota; class Bacteroidia; order Bacteroidales; family Bacteroidaceae; genus Minthosoma. Next base: position 2,548 of record JAZLKQ010000460.1, read on the forward strand.
ATGAGACCACAAGGGTCATAAGTCTATACTTCTTTATCATATCTTGCTGATTTTTCAAAGACGATGCAAATTTATCAAAAACATATCGCACTAACAAAGAATTGCTCACAAATCGGCGTCACACATTCGACGAGCAATAAAAAAGGTGTATTTAGCACGTGGCTAAATACACCTTATCATATATATACGAACCAATTGCTATTCGTATGTGAGTCTGAAGATATTATTCTTCGCCTTCCTCTTCGCCTTCTTCTTCCTCGTCTCCATCACCTTCTGGACCATCAAACAATCCGTCAGGACCAGGCTTACCAGGCATAATAAGGAAGCAAGGATAACCACTACCAAAGCCTCCTCCAAGTGCAGGAATATACCACTCTGGGTCGATAGAGATATAGTTGATAGAACCATCGTTCATGCGATAAGCCTTGTCTTCTTCTGACTCGATAGGATAACCAACGATTTCTGCTCCTGGCATATACAAAGTGTTAAAGTAGAACGTGTCGTAATATACACGATCTTCGTCATCTTCATCTACGCTAAAGACGTGCCATGGAGTATATGTACCGCCGCCACCACCATATTGTTCAAGTTCCTCATTAGTATATGGGCTTGCAATTCTGTAAATGTTTGGAGAGTCATCACGCTGGAATACCTCTACGTCCCAACAACAGCCGAACTCTTCATACCAGAAGCCGTCATACCACATACCAGTACCGATAGAGTTCCACTTCACGCGAGTTACCTCAAAGAGGCAAGTGCTGTTGGATGCATACGGATTGACGAACGCATCATCTATCTTCACCTCGAGCTTATAAGGAGTTCCGACACTAGCATTGTTGAAAGATACTTGAATAAAGGCCTCAGTCTGACCTTCCTGAAATATTACTGACTCAGGCACTGCGTATACGTTGTCAGTATTCTTAAGCACCTTCAAAGGCACAGTGATAGTCTGAGAAGCGTCCGTACGACTTATTGAGATTTCGTAAGTAGTAGGATCTGCAGGGTCAAGCTCTATAGCTATGTTGTTGAAGTTACCGAATGTTACTCCGTTGAGCTGAGTACCTGCAGGCTGTGGACCTGCAGCGTAGTCGCTGTCGTCGCTACATGATGTAAATGCAGAGGCGAGCGCAATACCTGCAAGGATAAATAACTTATTTAGTTTCATAATAATAATCTTTATTAATAGTCATTAGTCTGTTACACCATCACGAAGCTCGCCATTGACGTCCTGCTCTGGCTGCTGTCCATCTGTGTTGTTGACCACACCTGCGTTAGTGTTCATCTCAGATGTTGGGAAACGCATGAGCATCCAAGGGTCGCCTGCAGGGAGGTTGAAGCGGTAAGCCTCTGGATAGTTGCTGTCAGTACGAGTCTTGTCGTGGAATCGAACGAGAGGCTTGTTGAGACGCATCATGTCTGACCAAGCGAATCCTTCACCCCAAAGCTCTACTCGACGCTGGAACCATATCTCGTCTGCGAGGGTACGGTTAGTAGGTATCTTGTAGTTAGGGTCACGATTTTCTCTCACGAAAGTCTTAAGTATTTCCTCAGCCTTGCCTGGATCACCACCCTTAGCATAACCTTCTGCCTGGATGAGAATCATCTCTTCCACACGCATGAATGGCCAGTCAGAGTCATTCATCTCTGTAGGTATCTGAGGAGCACCAAACTTGACGTTAGTATATGGGAGGAACTCCATCTTGACATTTTCAATCACAAGGAGAGAAAGGTCCTTACCTGACAATCCATTCCAATTTACAGTCTCAAGGAGTGGAGAGTTGAGGTCTGCATCTACCCACCAACCCTTACGTACGTCTGTTGAGCTAATCTTGTCATACAGCAACTTGTTGATTTGTGCATAGCATCCTGTACCGTCTGAGTAAGAATTGAGAGAGAATGAACCAATCCATGATGGAGCTGTGGCATAACTACCACCAGCCATATCTGTAGTGATATCATATCCCCACATCCAGTTCTTATCGTTGATATTGTAGAATGATGGAGTGCTTACCTCGTTTATGGATGCTACCGTGTATGGTTTTGCAGCTTCCTCTGCATCATGTGCCGCTTCCAGCCACTGTTCGGTAGCGAGATAAGCGCGAGCACGGAGACCGTAAGCTACGCTCTGGTCGATATACATCTTAGATGCACGCTTAGCGCCTTTAAGCTTTTCGACTGCAAAGTTGAGGTCATCAATTATCAGCTTGTACACCTCAGCTACAGTAGCACGTGGATTGTCTGCTGGGTCTGGTGTCGTTGGGAGCACGATAGGCACACATGGCTTGTCCTGTGCACCAGCTGCATAGCCATACTGGAACTCTGGAGCGAGCTGCATATAGGCGAAAGCACGAATCGCATGACACTGTGCTATCTGGTTGACAGCCTTTTCTGACCAATTCGCCTCATCTGGACCGTATGCTTCGATGATGTCATTTGCAGCCTTGATGAGAGAGTAGCTTACAGAGTAACGAATGTATGGGTTGGCATAGTCAGGGTTACGTGAAGACAGTTCTCCACATGTAGAGAACCAGTTGTAACCTGAGTTAGGGAAACAAAGGTCTGGTCCTTCTGCATCCTGAGATATAGCCGCCATGATATAACCAAAGTCATCTGCACGATCTCGAGCAGCACCAAATACATAGTGTGGCTGACCCATCATTGAGAACATACCAGAGAATGCTGCATCTGCACGCTCAGGTACAAGACCGATAGCCGCAGTCTGCTGTTCAGCAGTAAAACTACCACCCTGAGGCTCAAGCTCGTTAATGTCGTTGCAGGCTACAAGTGCAAGTCCTGCAATAGCGACAAGTGAATATTTATTTAGTTTCATTGTAATAATGTCTTGTTAATGATTGATTAGAATGAAAGAGTAATACCAGCAGTGATAGTACGCATAGTACCATAGTTACCTGATGAATAACCAGTACCGCTTGTATAACCGCCGATACCGAAGTTGAATCGTGGGTCAAGACCCTTGCGAGCAGTAGCGATTGCGAGATTTTCGGCAGCTACGTAGATACGGAGTGACTCTATACCTGCACGTGACATGATAACCTTAGGGAATGTATAACCAAGTGTCACGTTGTTGATAGCGAAGAAGTCTGAGCTTGTCTGGAAGCGGTCTATAGCAGACTGGCTAACAGAGTAGTCTGTATCAAGGCGTGGGATGTTGCTGTTAGGATTCTCAGCACTCCAGAAGTTGAGCGCATCCTTGTGCCAAGCGCTACCAATAGACTGATCACTTGTATGCATGAGAGCCTGATACTGTGCGTCATAGATCTTACCGCCGAGCTGATACTGGAACTGCATACCGAGGTCGAAGTTCTTGTACTTGAATGACATGCCGAGTCCGCCCTCGAGTTTAGGAAGTACGTCGCCACAGTCATACTGAGTAGCGTCAGAGAATACTGTAGTACGATCCTGACCAATCACCTTGTCAGTCTCCTTATCCTTTACATCATAGTAGTACATTGCCTTGCCGGCGAGAGCTGGGTTGTAAGTCTCTCCGCAGAAGTTATTCTCTGTGTAAACGCCTGCATACTTGTAGAGGTAAGCCTCGTAAGCAGAACCACCTACACGAAGGATAGATGTGCCACCCTTGATACCATCCTTGCTTACGCTTGGATCGAGAGAAGTAATCTTGTTCTTGTAGTGAGTCATGTTGAAGTTGATATCCCATGAGAAGTCCTTAGTGCGAACTGCAGTTGCGTTGAGAGTGAGCTCAATACCAGTGTTGCGTACGCTACCAACGTTCATTGGATACCAGCCTGTGATGATACCAGCAGACAGTGGAGTGTCCTTGAGGTAGAGGAGGTCAGATGTGTTACGAGTAAAGAACTCGAATGTACCAGAGAGACGTCCCTTGAAGAGTCCGAAGTCAACACCGATGTTGAAGTTCTTGTTCTTCTCCCATGTCAAGTTTTCGTTACCCTTCTGTACGAGCACTGTAGAGTACTGACCTGTCTCGGAGTTGTAAGTCACGTCATACATATCTGCGTATGGGAAGTATTCGTTGGCAAAGTTAACGTTGTTAAGATTGTCATTACCCTGCTCACCGTAAGATACCTTAAGCTTGAGGAGGTCTACCCATGTGATGTCCTTCATGAAGTCCTCCTTAGCGAGGTTCCATGCAGCACCAAATGAGAAGAAGCTACCCCAGCGATGACCCTTAGCGAAGTGGCTTGAAGCGTCACGACGGAATGATGCAGATACGAAGTACTTCTCCATGAAGTCATACTGTGCACGTGAGAGGAAACCCTCTGTCATATAGTCAGCAGTAAGAGATGTCATCTGCTTGTTGTCTGTACCTGCAGCGTTGGAGAGCTCACCTACAGTTGGGATGAAGAGGTGATCATTGTATGCGTCGAGGTACTGATACTTGTGCTTGTACTGTTCGTAACCAGCGAGTATCTCGAAGTGATGTACGTCGTCAGAGCCGAAGTCAGTCTGATAGTTGGCGAGATACTGATTGTTGATGCTGAAGTTGCGTGTGTGGTAAACCTCTGCAACACCATCTACAGCAGAAGAAGATCCGAAGCGGCTGTAAAGGTTGTTGGTACGAGTATTGTAAGCCTCTGCACCGATACGAGCTGTGAGTGTAAGACCCTTGACTGGAGTGAAGATAGCAGACCAGTTGCCTGAGAACAAGTCGCCGTAAGTCTTACGGAAGTTGACTGAGTTGTCGCGTACCGCATTACCAACGAAGTTAGGACGTATCTGGTTAGTATTGTTGGAGTCGTATACAGTGAGGCCATTAGCGTCATGCTTGATAGAGCCGTCAGGGTTGCGCACATAGAGTGGGTAGATAGGACCCATATTGTTGGCAAGGTAGAAGAGTGAGCCTGATGAAGCCCAGTTTGAATTGGCAGAATAAGAAGGACGATTAGAATCTGTATGTGTAAACGACATGCTTGCACCTACCTTCAACCACTTCTTTACCTGATAGTCTACATTTGTACGAGCAGTGTAACGCTGGAATCCAGAGTTGTCCACATTACCCTTGTCGTTGAGGTAACCAACACTTGCATAGTAGTTGATACGGTCTGTAGCACCGCTTACAGAGAAGTTGTACTCCTGACGGAATGAGTTGTGGTACACATTGTCGTACCAGTCATCTGGAGTATAGTAGTACTCGCCATCAGAGTAGCCAAGCTTTGCGTTAGGATTGAGCTTGAAGTTCTGACCGATGAGCTTCTGTCCCTCTGGCACTGTATATACCTGATATCCGAGTCCACCGTTGTTCTGGTCAAAGAGATTCTTATCGGCGTATGTGTAAGCCTCAGTAGCGCTGTAGCCAGCATAGACCTGTGAGTTGTAGAGCTGACGATAAGCCATCTCGTAGTACTGACCTGGATCCTTGATGATGTCGTACTGAGGGATAAGGCGTGAGTTGATACCCCACTTAGCGTCGAAGTGAATCTCAGCATCCTGCTTCTTACCCTTCTTTGTAGTGATGAGCACAACACCGTTAGCACCACGAGCACCATAGATGGCACTTGCAGCAGCATCCTTGAGGACTGTCATTGACTCTACGTCCTGAGGGTTGATGCTATTGAGCGAACCGTCAAATGGAACACCGTCGAGCACGATAAGTGGAGCAGCGCTTGCTGAGAGGCTACCGATACCACGGATGCGGATAGCCTGTGAAGCACCTGTAGGGTCACCATTAGTAGATGTAATCTGTACACCAGGAGCACTGCCCTGGAGAGCACCTATC
>JAZLKQ010000461.1:0-2242 GCA_045597745.1 Bacteroidaceae bacterium
CTATGCCAACAGGTATCTTAATCATGACATAGCTGTGATTGCGAGTTAGATTTTTGAAGTTCTTGTTGAAGAGGGCGGAGTTGAGGAATGCAATCACGCTACCATCCTCCGTGACAACCTGAGTGCTCTGGTAAGTGATGCTCTCCACTTTGCCAAGTACGTCGTCACACTCTATATAGTCGCCGACTCTTACTCGTCCTGTCATGAGAGATATGCCATAGAAGAAGTTTTCGAGCAAGTCCTTCATCGCAAAACCCATACCTGTGGCAAGACCTGCAGTTACAATCTCGATACCGCTCTTTGGAACCTTGAGCAATATGAGAGCGAAGATGAAGTACGAGCCCCACACAAGTATTGCAATGATGTTGCGTACGAGTGTCTCGTTGTATTCTGCATTTTCCTTCTTTGTCTTCTTGAAATATATATGGTAGAACGAGCGTATAGCGTAGTTGAGGTATCTGAAGAAGAAATAGCATCCGAATACGAGGCAGAGCTTAAACAGGGACAACTGTATGACTCCCTCCTGGTCAATAAAGTTGTAGAAGAATATGTCCTTGCATGTAGATGTCATCTCGAAGATGCTTGCCGCCCATGTGATGCTCCATAGTATAGACAATACTCCGAGTATAGGCACTACGGTCTTCTTGACAAAGTCAAATATCCATGTCTTGTTGATAAATTCGCCAGTCTTCATGCGCTTGACGAGTGTCTTCTTCTCGTTCTTGTCCTTTATAGTGCTGGATATCTTCTTTGTGAGGAATCGCATTTCGTACGAATCCATCAGGTGATAAACACAGTTGATGGTCAAGATAGACGATAGCTGGAATATCCACCATATCATGACCTGTACTGCAAGGAGCGTGTAGCCAAGCCAACAGAATACAAGCCCTGCTATCATTGTAGCCAGTGATATGATGACAAATATCGTGTCACTCATAGGCACACCGTCCTTGTTTTTCTTTATTGCTTTAATCTGCCATATTATGAAACATAATAATAAAGGTGGGCATACGAGACTCACAAGATTGTTTGGGATGAGTACGATGCGGAACAGTATGACTAAAAATGACATGAAGATAAACGGCAAATACAGGTTGACAGCCTTCTTGATGTGGCTGCCGTTCAGGCGAATGAGCAATGAGAAGAATATTGTCTCAAACAACCATGCCATCGTAATCATGAGTTCTGCAGCCATGAGGAACATGTTGTGCCTCAGGAACTGCATCGCAAACATTACCGCTATGATAAATAGCAGCAGACCTAATGCAATGATGAGGGTGCGACGCTTTAGTTCAAGGTCCTCTCCCTTGATTAACTTGTCGTGCACGCGCTTCTCTATCTTCTCATGAGTCTTAGGGAAGAAGCGCTTGATAAACTTAGGTATAGTATTGACTATAAGATAACTGAGTATTGTTGCCAGCAATATATAGAATAAAATGAATATGCTGACTCCAAGCACGATAGGCCCTCGCCACTCCGAATAGAACGGCGACTGGGTGAGCGGCATATACTTATACTTGAAGTCTATCTGCGTACGCTTGATATATCGTGGCAACTGGGCAAGTATAGTAGGGTAGCTGTCTCCGCCATTAACAAAGATGTTGCTTTGCAGGTCTTTGTATTTTGCCTGTGCGTAGTCATACAGTTCCTTTGCCTTTCTTGTCGCCCTGTCGTAGTGTCTCTTGTCCTTTGTTATAGACTGCTGCAGTCCGATAAGATTTTCTTTCAGTTTCTTTGCATAAGATAAGCAAAGCATTCGGTATTTCTGCTCCTCTTCGCTAAGCATAAAGAGTGAGATTCTTTTCTGGAGAGCAGTGTCGTTTGCCAATCTTACAGAGTCTTCATGAGTGAGATGGAGCTTGTGTCTTCCTACAAATGGAGGCAATGCCTCAAGAGACGACATAAGACTGTCATATCTGCATATCTCCGTCTCCACTCTTTGGTTAATCTTTTCGTAAGGCAGGTTTCTCTTGCTAAGTTCGTTGTACAAGTCTGTTGCTTCTTGGCAAGCGTATGCAAGGTCGAACGTAAAGTCATTATTTTGTGAATATAGCATGAGCCCTATCTGCTCGCTTCGCTCCATATACTCAACAAGCTGCAGATGCTGTGCTTCGCTCATGGCCTTGTATTTGCCAAGTCTGATCTGTTGCTCAGAGTATGTACGTCTTAGTTCAAGGCACAACACACCGAGCGTTCTGCCGAGATCCTTCTCCTTGAGTACGGCGCTTGCCTGGATAGTAGT
>JAZLKQ010000462.1:0-5345 GCA_045597745.1 Bacteroidaceae bacterium
TATCATCAGGTTCCCCCACCTCCGTTATAGTATGGTGTATGAAGCACTGTATTACAACTTGTGAGCAAGATGTATGCGCAGCCTCTTATTGAGCTCTTCCCATGTATCGTCCACAGTGATGAGAGCCATTCGCTGCTCGTATGTCATATCCTTTTCATTTTGTTGTTCGACAGGCATAGAGTCGTCGGGACTGATGCCTCCCCATCGTTCGCCCTCGTTTGGTTGCCATACCCACTTTGGTACTCCCGGAGGATAGATGGCGAATGTAGGTACGTCAAGAGCCTGTGCCATGTGACGCGGACCGCCTTCGTTGCCGAAGAAGAAGTCGCAGTTGGATATGAGTGCGCACAGGTCGGGCAGTGATGGTGCCTCGATGTTGGTAAATATGTGTGGGTCGTTGTCGAGTTCCTGCTGATAGCGTATGGCTATGTCACGCTCGCGTCCAGCGAAGTTGAAGATGATCTGTGCGTCATATTCACTGATGATACGTCGCAGTATAGCCTTCATTCTATCTGCTGGCCAAACCTTAAATTCAAGTCGTGCAGTAGGTGTGGCGATGATGACCGGTCGTGCGAAGTCTATTCCTTGTTCCTGCATGTAGCGACGGAAACGCTCTCGGTGTTCGGGCTCGACGTGTAGAGCGAACGTGTTGCTCTTCTTGATGTCAGCAATCTCTGCAAGCGGGTCGAGAAGCATATTGTTTTGCTCTATTCGGCTGCCCGTGCCCTTCGCATGGTTGGCTACACGATGAGTGAGCACTCCCCATCCATAACTCTTGCGTGTGCCGATGCGGAATGGTGTGCCTGGTGACAGTGCGGAGAACCACAGAGTCTTGATTGTGGCACGCATGTCGATGATGATGTCGTAGTGTGTGTCATGTACGGTTCGCCATACCTTGGAGATGTATTTCATGACATTGTGATTCTCCTCATCATCGAATGTTATCACTCCGTCGACGTCTGGATGATGCTCGTAGAGAGTGTGTATTCCCTTGTTGATGACAAGGTCGATCTTTGCCTCTGGAAAGGTCATCCTCAGGCTGTGGCATAGTCCCATGGAGAGCACCGAATCGCCGACTCGGCGAAATCGGATGACGAGTATGTGGCGTATGTCTCTTTTCATCTGTATGTAATGGTCTGTCTGTATAAGTTGTTTTTGCACTGCAAAGATAAGCAACATTTGCTTGTCATGCAACCAACAGGATAGTTTTTCGCCCACAAAGGTCACTTTTATGTCGTTGATTTTGACTATCTTTGCACCCAAATAGTATGTGTCATGCAGATTAGACTACTTTTCATCATATTATTACTTGGCATTTTCTCCACTTCAGACATCAAGGCGCAGTTAGAGGATAGCATCAGTTATCACCCTATCACATGCGAGCGTGTGCATCTGCAGCTACTGGACGATGAGGACACGCTGGTGGTAGTACGCCCTAATGCCCTCAAGGGACTGCTGGAGGACGAACTGCTCAATGTGAGCATACTCTCGTATGATGCGTTTGTGCAGAATAGGGATTGGGCACACCTCACGTGGCGTACTCTCGAGACAAACTTCACTCATAAGCCTGTGTGGGATACGGACAGTTACTCGGGCAACCAGTTTTCGCATCCGTATCACGGAAGCCTCTTCTACAACACGGCGCGCGAACATGGACTGAGTTATGGCGTGTCGCTGCTCTATCCTGTACTTGGTAGCGCCACGTGGGAGTACATGTGCGAGACCAACCTGCCCGCTATCAATGACCTCCTGTCGACAGGTATTGGAGGTGCCGCCATCGGTGAGGTGGGGTATCGCACGTCCGACATATTCTTTGACAACTCCCGTACAGGACTGAGCCGAGTGATGAGAGAACTCATCGGTACCATGCTCAACCCCGTGAGGGGAGTACACCGTCTATTCTCTGGCGAGATGTGGCGCGTGAGCCGTTCGCGAGGCAAGAAGATAGAGCCAGAGCCATATTCGTTTACTATAGGTACGGGCGTACGAAGTATGGGTGCATCACTCAATGAGCACGCCAACATGGACGTGCCATACTTTGAGTTTGACCTGAAGTACGGCGAGCGATTTCGTGCCGCTGACAAGACAAGCCGCCCATGGGAATACTTCTCCGTACACATGCTTGCCAATATGAAGTCCGACAATCCGACGGTCGGCGAACTGGAGATACTCGGACGTATAGCCAATCGTGAGGTCGACTTGCCACATGACTGGAAGTTTGACGTGGGCTTCTATCAGGCGCTCAAGTATCTTGACCACTACGGCAAGTTCGAGCAGAATACTCGTGACTTTGCCATCATCTCGGAGGCGGTAAGCTTTGGAGCGGGATTCTATGCGGAGAAAATGCACAGACAATATTTCCTCGGCAACGAACTGATAATAAGCGGAGTGGTGCTTGGCGGGTACAACTCAGACTACCCTACATATCGCAGATACAACTTCGGAACAGGTTTTAGCGTGCGAGACAACTTCCAGTTTGCGCTCAATCGGCACTTCCTACTGGGAGACAAATTGTATCTTGCCCACCTGTGGACACCTACCAATATCACTCCAGAGACCATTGCACAGCGTCAGGCCGACAATGAGACTATAGACTGTATGGGCGATGCAGGATATGCCACCATGATTTCCAATACGGCGTATCTACATGTCAATGTAGCGCACAACCTGCGCTTTGGTGTAGGACATACATTGTATCTCAGACGTTCAGTATATAAGTACCTGCCTAATGTCACAGCCCGTAGCCATGAGTACAAGATAGGGTTGATATACAGCCTATGACAGCAGACTTTATCATATCACACAGGATGGATGACGTCAGGACGCTCGCCCTGCAGCAGGCCAGGTATCCAGACATAGACATACGCTATGCAGTGACGCAGATCAGCGGATGGCAGGTGGCTCGCCGCAAGTTGCCGCTATGGGCAAGGACTGACGGGGTACTGTATCCAGTGCACTTGTCCATGGAGCAATGCTCGTCCCAGACTACGGCGGAGTATAAGGCACGTGTCATTGAGTCGATGCGGACGAAAGGTGTGCTGGCAGACGAGGGACTGACTCTGACGGACCTGACATGTGGATATGGAGTTGACGCCACGATGATGGGCAGAGTATGTAGCCGTCTGAGAGTGGTCGAACGTAATGAGGAACTATGCACTATAGTACGCCACAATCTGCCACTGCTGGGTGTCGGTAACGCCGAGGTGATATGTGGTGACGGCGTAGAGGTACTGCAGGAGATGGAACATTGTGACGTGATATTCCTTGACCCGGCACGTCGTGACAGTCATGGTGCAAAGGTCGTCGCGATCGAGGACTGCACTCCTGATGTCATAGCTCTGCAGTCGATGCTGCTTGACAAGGCGGACCTTGTGATGATAAAGTTGTCGCCGATGCTCGACCTCGCTTCTGCCATCAAGAGGCTGACGGGAGTATGTGAGGTACATATAGTAAGTGTGGATGGCGAGTGCAAAGAACTGTTGTTCTGCCTTGCACGACAGGAGGTAGACGACATACGCATCGTTGCGGTCAATCTCAGCGACAGGCAGGGAGTACGTGAGGAGAGGGTAGAGTTTGCCATGTCGGCAGTACATGAGGCGGAGTGCCATTACACCGATACGCTCGGAAGGTACCTATACGAACCTAATGCTTCGGTGATGAAAGCTACGGGATTCAAACCTGTGGCGGAGGGGTATGGACTGGACAAGTTGCACCCGAGTACACATCTGTATACGTCAGACAAACTGAGGGAGGACTTCCCTGGACGTGTGTTTGAGGTTGTAGGCTGGGCTTCATTTAACAAGAAGGAACTGAAGTCGCTCGTCGGTTCACTTAAGAAGGCTAATATCACCGTAAGGAACTTCCCGTCGACTGTAGCCGACCTTCGCAAGCGCCTCAAACTAAATGATGGTGGCGACGACTATTTGTTTGCGGCAACTCTTGTAGACGATACAAAGGTGCTGATAAGGTGCAGGAAGGTGTCTGTCAAGTAATAGCGGTTATTCATGTAGTATAAGACAATAGAGATGCGATATGAAGATAGCATTTGACGCAAAGCGTGTATTCAACAACTTTACAGGTCTTGGCAACTACAGCCGAACGACCATTGACATGCTCACTAAGGCACATCCTGAGTGTGAGTACCTGCTATGCACCCCTAAGGTAGTCGACAATGACGTCACGGCACCCTATATCAACAAGGAGCATTGTCGTGTGGTAACACCGCCGTCGGGAGTACCACGAGGCTTGTGGCGCACTTTCATGCAGGCGGATCTGCTGAAGCGTGAGGGGGCAGATGTATATCTTGGACTGAGCAACGAACTGCCGACAGGACTGCATCGTGCAGACATTCGTTCGGTAGTGACAATACATGACGTGGCATTCAAGACATTTACAGACATGTATCATTGGCATGACCGCATGATATACGACCAGAAGTGGCGGTATGCATGTCATAATGCTGACACTATAATTGCCATAAGTGAGTGCACGAAAAGGGATATCATGAGATTTTATGAAGTGGAAGACAGCAAGATAAGGGTCGTATACCAGCCAGTCAACCAGCGATACTATACTCCGATGCCGCACGACGTGGCGTGGTCGGTGATAGATGGTTGTGATGGTATGCGTATGGCGTTGAGGGGTACCACAGAGTACATGCTGTATGTAGGTTCTATCAACAGCCGTAAGAATCTGATGGGCATAGTCAAGGCTATCCAACTGATGCCTCTCTCCTCTCGTCTGCCGCTTGTCATCGTAGGAGGCGGTCGCGAGTACAAGAAGGAGGTACAGGCATACATATCACGACAGCATCTCGAGCCATGGATAGTATGGGCGCCGAGAGTCGATGACCATGTACTGCAGGCTCTATACACTTGTGCACGGGTGTTTGTCTACCCTTCCTTTTACGAAGGATTTGGACTGCCTGTAGTTGAGGCGTTGCTTTGTGGTTGCCCGGTAGTCACGAGCAATGTGTCGTCACTGCCAGAGGCTGGCGGAGAATGTTCGCTACATGCAGACCCTAATAGTGCAGAAGATATAAGCGAAAAGATATGTCGTGCGATAGAGGATGATGCTCTCCGTAAGAGCATGATAGCAGGTGGATATGATTATGCCATGCAGACGTTCCACCCGGATATTCTGGTTGGTCAGCTATGGGACGTACTGACGAAGGGATAATGACGACAGGTTGAGTGATAGCGTATGACAGCCTGATGGATATTGGACGACATGAAAAAAGGCTTACGACGAATCGTAAGCCTTGGCGCTTCAGGATGGGCTTGAACCAACGACCCCATGATTAACAGTCATGTGCTCTAACCAACTGAGCTACTGAAGCAGATGTT
>JAZLKQ010000463.1:0-8789 GCA_045597745.1 Bacteroidaceae bacterium
AGCGGCAGCAGTGCAAAGGCTATCAAGGCGATGGGCGCTATATATGTATATGGTGGTGAGAGCAATGTGACTACATCGACCAATGGTGCTGAGGGCATGGAGTCAAAGACAAGCGTGACTATTGCCGGCGGTCATCACTACTTCAAGTGCTATGACGACTGTATCAACTCGAAGGGCAATATCACATTTGACGGAGGTATCACCGTATGTTATGCTACCAACAACGACGCGGTAGACTCCAATGCAGGTCGTACCGGAGCTATCACCATAGGCAATGGTGTGGTACTTGCGTACACATCTGCCGGTTCACCAGAGGAAGGTCTGGACTGTGACAACAACTCATACATACAGATCACAGGCACAGGTTATGCCATCAGTGCAGGTGGAGCACAGGGTGGTGGATCAAGCAGCAACACTATATCCAATGCAAAACAGGGTTATGCTTTCGTGACAAGCAGCATTAGTTATACTACGGGACGTTACTATACTCTTGCTGATGCGTCGGGCAACAACCTCATTACATATAAGCTCGATGCTAATGTAAATAGCACTCTTGCACTCTTTACCGCCAAGGGCATGGTCAAGAGCAGTACGTATACTGTCAAGTACTCGACTGCCGAACCAACCGACGCCACAGAGTCGTTCCACGGCGTATATCTGGGCAGTTCGGCCAAGGGAACAACAAGTGTGACGAGCATTACGGCTAAGTAACTACTTGATAATAATAAAGACACATGAGAATGATAAGGACATTGTTGATGACGCTACTGTCTATCGTGACATGTACGTCAGTCATGGCTCAGTACCGTTATACGGTCGATGAGAGCGTGTACGAAGGTCTTCCATTTGAGATGAAAAGGGTGGAGACTGTGAGTTTTCCTGACTATAAGGTCAAGATAACGGACTTTGGAGCTGTGGGCGACGGCATGACACTGTGTACAGACGCTATCAACAATGCCATCAAGCATGTGTCGGACAAGGGCGGTGGTATGGTCGTCATACCTGCCGGCGTATGGTTGACAGGACCTATACAACTGCTGAGCAACGTCAATCTCAATACCGAGCAGAATGCGCTCGTCTGCTTTACGGGCGACCATACTCAGTACCCTATCATCGAAAACTGGTTTGAGGGACTCTATACCAAGCGGTGCACTCCACCGATATATGCTTTCGAACAGACCAATATCGCAGTGACGGGCAAGGGTACATTTGACGGCAACGGAGACACATGGAGGCATGTCAAGCGCAGCAAGGTCACTGAGAGCCAGTGGAATGCACTGGTCAAGAGCGGTGGCGTGGTAAGCGGGACAAACTGGTTTCCGAGTGAGGGTTCGCTCAAGGGACACGATGCCTGCAAGGCATTCAACGTGCCGGAAGGCATGGAGACAGACGAGGACTGGGAGAGTGTGAGGGACTGGTTGCGCCCTGTGCTCATCAACATACGCGGCTGTCAACGTGTGCTGCTCGAAGGAGTGTCCTTTCGCAATTCGCCAAGCTGGTGCATCCATCCTATACTATGCAAGGATATTGTGATAGATGGCGTCAGTGTCAACAACCCATGGTATTCAGCCAATGGCGATGCGCTCGACCTGGAGTCGTGCGACGGTGCAGTCATCGTCGACTGTGTATATGACGCAGGCGATGATGCCATCTGCATCAAGTCTGGCAAGGACGAACAGGGCAGAAAACGTGGAGTGCCTTGTCAGAACGTCATTGCCAAGCGCAATACCGTACTGCATGGACATGGGGGATTTGTCGTAGGAAGCGAGATGTCGGGCGGAGTCAAGAATATCTTTGTGGACAACTGTACATTCATCGGTACTGATGTCGGACTGAGATTCAAGAGTACACGAGGCAGGGGTGGAGTAGTGGAGAACATATACTGCAGCAATATCAACATGACGCAGATTGCGACAGATGCGGTACTCTTCGACCTGTTTTATGGTTGGAAAGATCCCTACGTATCGTCTGCTGGTGGCAATGTAGCTGTAGTGGATATACCACAGGTAGATGAGACGACACCTTGTTTTCGCAATATATGGATAAGCAACGTAAAGTGCATGGGTGCACGTCGAGCAATGTACTTCAACGGACTGCCAGAGATGCGTATCAGTGGCGTCACGATGACAGACGTCTCAATCACTGCCAAGAGCGGTGCAATGATACGTCAGACGGACAATATCTACATGTCGAATGTCCGTGTAAAGGCTGATGAAGGAGAGGCAATGATGATGCAGTACGTGAGCAACATCAGGCTGGACGGTAAGAAACGAAAGGACGTCGGTGGCGAAGCGACAAGTGTCGAGAGGATGAAGTGACGATTGCTGTGTGTCAATCAAGCCTTTGTGTAATATAGTATACAGTTAGCCCCACATCATGCCGATATGATGTGGGGCTGACTGTATACAGTGAGTATGAATGTCACTTGATGTTGTACTTGACTGTACAGCCCTTTAGCAGTGGTGAAGACAAGTGTACGGTCACTTCGCCTTGACGTGATGAGTTGCGTATATAGGCGAGAAGTCTGCCGTTGTACACACGCTGGCGATTGTCATGATAATTGCTCATGTCCGTGTTGTCAGAACCTTCAAGTCCGAGCAGGAAAGCTCCGCCTTCGATGCGACAAGTGATGTTATTGTCAGCAAGACGCACAAGGTTGCCCTCTTCGTCCACTATCTCTATGAGCAGATGATTGAGTCCTGACTGGGATTCGTCAGCAACTTCACCCTTGGCATTGTCAAATCTCGCTCTAATGGCGTATGGACGGCCGCTGGTCTTGATAGTGTACGATGCAGTCTCCTTGCCTGACTTGTCCATGCTGACAGCCTTGAGCTCGCCTGGCATGTAAGGGATGTCCCAGTATATGATGCCGTTGCTCATGTCGTAAGGCTTTGGTTCACCGACCTGCTTGCCATTGAGCATAAGCTTTGCCTGAGCCGCATTGGTGTAGCATACGACACGGATGGTCTGACCCTCCTCATAGTTCCATGTGTCGAGAGCCTCGGCAGATACAGGTATGCGGTTGCCTCCGTTGCGGTTAGGACGGGCTGACGCTGGGTATGTACCGATATAACAAACAGGCGTGTCGCACCAGAGAGATGCACGGAAGTGACCTCTTGGTTTTGCAAAACTACCGAAATCAAGCAGACCTGTATTGAGTCCGCGTGATGGCCAACGACCTGACTCTCCAAGGTAGTCTGTACCTGTCCAGATGAACTGTCCAAAGATAAATTGCTTGTCTCTCACGGCACACCATGCGTCATATCCAACGCCGTTTTCCGAGCCATAGATTACTCTCTTAGGATAAGTCTTGTGGTCCTCGTCGTAACGATTTTCGGTATAGTTGTATCCGACGACATCTACAGCCTCAGGATATTCAGTCTGGTTGCTCATCACTACACCCGCCAATGCGCCTGTGACAGGACGTGAGTCATCGACACTCCTCACGCAGGCAGCAAGTCGTTTGGCTATCTTTCCGATGCGCTCCGCATTAGGACGCTTAGGGTCATATCCGCCAAACATAGGCTGATTGATGGCTGCATTGCCTCCATCGAGCACTGGGTGAGAGTATGGATCGTTAGGATAGTCTACCTCGTTGCCAATACTCCAGAGTATGATGGAAGGGTGGTTGCGGTCACGTCTTACCATGTCTGTGACGTCGGTGTCTATCCATTCCTCAAAGAAGTCGTATGTGCCGTCGTAGCTTGGAGTGCCCACATTCCAGCCTTCGACCCATTTGCGCTTAGGAAACTCCCATTCGTCGCTCGCCTCGTCCATCATCATGAGGCCGAGACGGTCACATAGGTCATAGAGTATCGGGCTCTGTGGATTGTGCGCACATCGTATAGCATTGACACCTATCTCCTTGAGCTTGAGGAGACGACGTTCCCAGACCTGCTCCGGTACGACCGCTCCGAGCACGCCGGCATCATGGTGGAGGCACACGCCCTTTACCTTCATGTTCTTGCCATTGAGGGCAAATCCCTTGTCAGGCGTAAACTGTAGCGTACGCAATCCAGCTGTCATCTCGCTACCGTCTATGCGCTGACCGTCCTGCGTGAGAGTGGTGCGTATGGTATAGAGGTAAGGGTCGTCGAGATTCCATCTGTGAGGTTTGCTGACGTTGAGTTTCAGATGATTAGCGGCAGACGCATTGACGCCACTCTGTGCAGAAGCGACCACTTTGCCCTGAGCGTCGAGCATCTCGACCTGTATCATCAGTTTGCCCTCGGCAGCATTGGCGTTGTCTACCTTGACGTCGACATCTACAGTAGCGCTGGTGCTGCTTATCTTGAGCAGTTTGTAGCCTGTACCCCACTGTGCGATGTGGCATTTAGGAGCCTCTACCATCCATACGTCACGATAGATACCACTGCCTGTGTACCATCTGGAGTCAGCATAACGGCTGTGGTCTACACGTACAGCTATGATGTTGTCGCCCTCATGCAGATATGGTGTCATGTCGTACATGAATGACGCATAACCGCTTGGACGCTTGCCGAGCAGATGTCCATTGAGATAGACCTCGCTACGGTTGTATACACCTTCGAAGTATACGTACTTGTACAAGGTGCTCTTGTCTGCAAGGCTTGATGCAGACATGTTGAAGTGTTTGCGATACCATCCGATACCACCCGGCAGGTAGCCGGTACAGCTGGCAAGGGTAGGCGAGAGCTGGCCCTCGATAGACCAGTCGTGTGGGAGCGGGCGGCGTCGCCACTTGCTGTCGTCTGTCTGGACTTCGCGATAGAGTGAGTCGTCCTGAAGGATAAAGAGCCAGTTGTCGTTCCATCTGGTCGCCTTGCCAAACGAAACCTGTGCCTTGCACATCACGGTGCAAAGGATGAGAGTTAGAAACAATACGGAGCGTTGATGTCTCATGATTAGAAAAGTAATGTTTTAGTTAGTGCATTGAGTATCAGTCTCTCGTAGTCAAGGATATATCATTTTGCGAGTCACGCCACCATCTATAGTTATGGTCTGTCCGTTGAGGAAGTCATTGCCTTCCTCGCATATATAGAGTGCGGCGCGAGCTATGTCTTGTGGTGTGCCAACCCTGCCTGAGGGGTGGAACTCATGATCCTCCGGTGTGAGTGCTTCGTCCTCATTGACATGGATCCATCCCGGTGCGATGGCGTTGACAGTAATGCGGTATGGAGCCAGAGAGATGGATAGAGCATGAGTGAGCGAATAGACACCGCCCTTGGATGCAGAGTAACCTTCGGTTCCGGCTTCACTCATGAGGTAACGTGAGGAACAGAGGTTGACGATACGTCCATAGGAAGTATTGCCGTTGGCATGTCGATGTATGGCGAGCAGGCGCGAGGTGATGTATACGGGACGAAGGTTGGTGCTGATGACATGGTCAAACTCTTCGACCGAAGTCTCCGTGATGGGCTTGAAGGTGCTAATACCTACATTGTTGATGATGACATCGATGTCGCCCCATCTGTCAAGCATGGTACGGACATAATCCTCCAGAGCGTCCTTGTCAGACACGTCTACCTTATTATATATAGCTCCAGTAGATGTGGCGGTCTCATGTCCTCTCTTGTCGTCAATGTCGCAGAACGCAACATCGTCGCCTGCATTAGTGAATGCCTCGACTAACGCTCTGCCTATGCCATGCGCGCCACCGGTAATAAGTACTCGTCTTTTCATCGTCAGTTAGTTGGTAAGAAGACGAGTTTGTGCTCGCCTATGGTGTGCAAATATACTATTATTCTTCTTTTTATACAAATATTTACTGTTGTATTGTGTATTCAGCAAGCTATTTCATATCTTTGCCGTAAGTAAGAACAGATAAAGTCATACAAATAACTTATTGCAAACCATGAATCGCACACTTGCTATCCTTGCAGTACTCCTGCTCTCCCTATCAGCCATGGCTTCTCGCCCGTCAATACCTCTTGTAGATGCGGCGCCTTTTGACACTATAATAGATGGAAAGAAGGTCGCTCTCTATACCATATCCAATGGTCGTGTGGCTGCTCAGGTCACCAACTACGGAGCATTTGTCGTGTCGCTCTTCTCGCCTGATAGAGAAGGGAAGTATGTCAACCTTGTATCGGGCTATGACAATGTGCAAGCCTATACGAGGTACAACCTGGGACTGATTGGCCCTACAGTTGGAAGGTACGCCAATCGTATAGCCAACGGCACATTCTCCATAGACGGCACTGAGTATCATATCACTAAGAACAACGGGCAGCACACTCTCCACAGCGGGCTCAAGGGATTTGATCATGTGGTATGGGACGTGCTAAAGTCAAGTCGTAACAGACTTGTCATGCAGTGTGTGTCGCCTGATGGTCCCCACGGATTCCCAGGTACATTGACTACTACCGTCACATTTCTCATGACAAAGGACGACGGACTGTCTGTCACATTTGAGGCAACAACAGACAAGGCAACTCCTGTCAACATGACCATTCACTCGTATTTCAACCTCAATGGTGTAGACTCAGGCAATATCTTTGACCATGAGCTCAGCGTCAGTGCAGACCATATAACCGAGGCTGACCGCCAGGGCATCCCTTCTGGCAATCTCACTGCCGTGTCAGGTACTCCGTATGATTTTAACGATGCTGCTCGTCTGGGCGACCGAATCATGGAAATGCCTCGCCGAGGCGAACGTCCTCAAATGCAGGAGGGCAAGGTATTCCTCTATGATACCAACTTCTGTCTCCGTCACTCACGTGCCAATACTCTCGAACGTGTGGCAACGCTATACTCTCCTCAGTCAGGCAGAGTCATGGAGGTGTGGAACGATCATCCTGGCCTTCAGGTCTATACGGGCGCAAGAAGATACATAGCCCTCGAGTCGCAGATGTACCCTGATTCGCCCAATCACTCCAACTTCCCCAATACTATACTCCGTCCACGACAGGTGTATCGGCACACATGTGTGTATAAGTTGGGTGTGAAGTAAGTGTTCTTTTGGCTAAGACGACAAGTACATTAACTCAAGGCTTATAAATAGTGACGAAAAGTTGGGCTGTGATAGCCCAAGACAGATGGTGAACTCATCGTAATATCAATTTGAAAGCAATATGGCAAGAAGTAAAAACAGATAACGAATATCAACTGGAATTTAACTTTGTAGTCAATGGCTCTGCAAACTGTTGAAGCAGAAATGTGGTGTGGGTGGTACAGTAAGGGACGGAGAGATTGTCATACAGGGAGATCAATAGCTCAAAGTAGTTGTTTTTGTATGTATTCTAATTACAATTTGCAACATACGTATGATAACGCTTCAACATACGTATGATAACGCTTCAACATACGTATGTCAACGCTTCAACATACGTATGTCAAAATCTTGGTATGGCTGCAATCATCCTGTTGTCTTGCCTACATACACAAAATGTGGACTCAATCTGCACGTATGTTAAAAATAATATGTAAATTTGCAGAGAACATTGCTTACTCACTTCACGCCTCGACAATAGGGGCAAGTTTGATTGTACAGCAGGCACAATGATATAGTCTCGACACCAACGGCAGAAGACATACAGGGTGCTTGAATATGTGTTTCTGTCATGAACGTAAAGAATACAATCAAATGGATAGGCAAGAAACGATTGCTCTGTAAATACAGGAACTAATGAATAGGAAATGAAACAATTATCTTCTATTTTAATAGCGCTATTGGCATCTACCCTACATATCAATGCACAGCGCATGGATATTGACGGCAGGTGGAAGGTCTCTATCTCTGGTGGCGACGCAACTACTGTCACCATGCCGACCACGCTCGATATGGAGGGTATTGGTACGCCCACCACTCTCACACCAGAACTTCGCAAGGCTGACGGCACAATCAATGCTGATGTGATGAGACACTTGACACGCAAGGTCAGTTATGTAGGCATGGCCAGTTACGAGCGAGAGATACAGATAGATAAGTCTATGTCGGGAAAGCCTCTTCGTATAGTCTTCGAACGAGTGCTGTGGAAGAGTACTCTCTACGTTGACGGCAAGGCGGTATACGGATCGTGCGAAAGCCTTACTACTCCTCACGTCTTTGTACTGAAAGAGGGATTGACTGAAGGTAGTCACACATTGCGCCTGCAAGTTGACAATACCAAACAGTATGACATGAGCTACGAAGATATGGCTCATGCCTATACCGACCATACTCAGACTAAATGGAATGGTGTGTTGGGTGAGATGTATGTTGAGGTAATGCCTATCATCAAGGATATTCAGATCTATCCCGACCCGAAGCTGGACAAGGTGAAGGTAGTACTCTCACATGATGCTAAGCTCAAGAAGCCACAATTTGTCATCAACGACATCAAGCATGATTACCGTCAGCTCAATGACAGCACCTTTGAGATCTCTATCTCTGGTTGCAGACCATGGAGCGAGTTTACTCCTTATTTATATAAATTGAATGTTAATGTAGGTAACGAATATCATACTCGCACTTTCGGTATGCGAAGCCTTACCAGTGAGGGCGGACAGCTAAAGATGAACGGCAGACCATTCTTCCTTCGTTCGACATTGGAGTGCTGTATCTTCCCGCTGACAGGTTGTCCTCCAACAGACAAGGAGGGATGGCGCGATGTATTCAGCAAGGCGAGAGGGTGGGGACTCAACTCCCTTCGTTTCCATTCATATTGTCCACCAGAGGCAGCCTTTGCCGTGGCAGATGAGATGGGATTCTACCTGCAGGTCGAGTTGCCAAGCTGGACACTCAATATAGGAAAGAATCCCGATGCGGAGGCATTCTTCTATCGTGAGTTCGACCGCATAGTCCGTACATACGGCAACCATCCTTCGTT
>JAZLKQ010000464.1:0-4654 GCA_045597745.1 Bacteroidaceae bacterium
GATTTTTGTGTGGTGTCGCATGGCGGGCGGGTTATTGATGAATAGGAAACAGGGCGGTCTGTAGGGTGGTGGGTAAAAACAAAAAACATCCCTTGTGTGGGGATGTTTATGTATGCTGATGATGTCAGTATTATCTTGGAAGGTGTGACAACCGCAGTCTTAACCAAGCTTAGCGATGAACTTCATTGCACCTGACTTGAGGTTTGCAGCCTTCTTCCAGTGGATAATATTCTGCTTAGCCAACTTGTCCAACATCTTCTGAACCTTTGGGAACTGTTCTGTAGCCTCTGCCTTGTCCTTTGTTGCACGGAGCTTGCGGAGTGCGTTACGCATAGTCTTAGCGTAGTAACGGTTGTGGAGTCTACGCTTCTCAGCCTGACGAACACGCTTGAGAGCTGATTTGTGATTTGCCATTTTCTTTGTAATTGTATTAGTTATAAAACATAAAAAAAAGCAAGGAGTCTGATGTGGTATGGCGTTAACCTCGCACCTCTAACCTTGCATTGTAGTCCATAGCAGAGTCGAACTGCTCTTTAGAGAATGAAAATCTCTCGTCCTAACCGATAGACGAATGGACCAGCCTACGGCTTGATAGCCAAGCAAACTAAAGTTGCCTCTCGTTTGCGGTTGCAAAGGTAAGAACATTTTTCAATATGACAAAACTTTCCGCATCTTTTTTGCATTTATTTCGCTCAAACGCCATTTTCTGCCATGATTATGCCCTCTTTTCGTGCCAAATAGTTAGTTTTGCAAACAAAAAAGTGCAGAAAAGCACGCCCCATCCTCATGTTGCAGAAGACAAAAGGTATAGTTCTTAGAACGATAAAGTATGGCGACAGCGCGCTCATCGTCAATGTGCTGACCAGAGATCTCGGTCATATCACGTTGTACACGAGCGCACCACGTTCACACAAACGTACGCAGGGGACCGCACTATGGACACCGTTGAGCCTTATAGAGTTTGACGTCGACATACGCGCCACGAGCAAGATGCCAAGACCAAAGGACACGCGCATATACTACAACTACTCCACTCTATACACCAACCCCGTCAAGTCTGCCATTGCGCTATTTATAGAAGAGTTCCTATACCATGCAACTAAAGGTGAACACGACAACACCAACCTATTTTATTATATAGAGCACTCCATGCAGTGGCTCGACAACACCAACAGGCCATTTGCCAACTTTCATATAGTGCTCATGATCAAGACTGCACAGTTTCTCGGAATATACCCCAACATCGAGGAACACAGCGCGCTGCAGCACTTCGACCTCATATCTGGCTGCTATATGTACGGACAGCCACAGCACTCCCACTTCCTCCGACCAGCCGAAGCATCACTGCTACCACTAATATTTCGTATGAACTACAGCAACATGCACCGATTCAGGCTTACCCGTCAGCAAAGGGTACGTTGCATAGAAGTTCTCGCCGAGTACTACAGAATACACGTGCCGAGTTTCCCAGAACTCAAGTCTATCGAGGTTCTACAGGAATTATTCGACTGACGAAACGACTGCACAACACAAGCGCACGAAATCTCGCTGTAAGCAGCACAAATCTGTCATCAAACCAACAAATTATGCACAACGTATTATGAATTACGAATTATATGACTATCTTTGCACTCACAATCAACTAAATATAAACCACTAAAAACCAGAAAATCATGAAAAAAGCATTAGCAGCACTCGCTGTCATCGCAGCGTTTATCATCGCAGTTCCTGCTCAGGCGCAGATTAAGTTTGGTGTTAAGGCAGGTCTCAACATGACTAAGTTTAGCCTTAATGCAGGCAAAGAGAATCTCAAGAGTGACAACACATCAGGCTTCTTCGCAGGAGTACAGGCAGAAACTACCATTCCACTCGTAGGCATTGGCGCAGAAGTAGGTCTCATGTACGACCACCGCAAGCTCGAGTTGGGCGACGGCAATAAAAACCTCGACTACATAGCAGTACCAGTCAATCTGAAGTACACCTACGGATTCAGTAGCCTCGCAAGTGTATATGTTGCAACAGGTCCACAGTTCTCATGGAATGTTGGCGGTAAGCAACTCTTCAAGAACACTTATTCTCTCAAGAGCTCCGAGTTCAGTTGGAACATAGGTGCTGGTGCAACAGTAGTTAGCCATCTCCGCGTAGGCTACAACTACAACATCGGTATCGGCGAGACAGCAGAACTGAGTTTACTTGACACCGGCGGCAAGCTCTTCAAGGGCAAGCTCAAGAACAACTCTCACCAGATCTCTGTTGCATACATCTTCTAATAGCACTGACAATTCCCAAATCTAAAAGTCAGGGACACATAACTGCAGGCAAGCGCGACTTCACGACGTCCGCTTGCCTGCTGTCGTATACACGCACATCGACGCCAGCACTGCACACACCTATAAAACATACATACGTATGACGGGTACCCCTACATACGTATGACAAGCGCTGAACATACGGATGACAAAGCTCCAACATACGTATGTCTATTTTTTACCGTCCGGATGCCCGTTGCTACATATTTATTTCGTACATTTGCACGCTTACCGCCAATGCGGTATAAAACAAACGAAAAACGAGACTTCAGCCAATGTACGCCGACGTATTACTTCCGTTGCCTTTAGCCGACAGCTACACCTACTCCATTCCACAGTCACTACAGGACAAAGTGAAAGTGGGATGCAGATGCATCGTGCAATTCGGCAAGAAGAAGCTATATACTGCCATCGTTCTAAGAGTGCACGACAATGCGCCGCAAGAGTTCAAGGCGAAAGACATCCACGAACTACTTGACGACAACCCTATAGTCACAGAACAGCAAATAGCCTTCTGGAGATGGATCGCGGACTATTATATCTGTTCTTTGGGAGACGTGTACAAGGCAGCACTTCCTGCAGGACTCAAGCTTGAGAGCGAAACAATCGTAATGATAGATGAGAGCTATGACGGCAACGAACCTTTGTCGCCCGTAGAAGATAAAACATATCATTTCATCGAAGAAAAGAAGGAAGTAAAGATTACTGCCATACAGAAAGAATGTGACGTAAAGAACCCACTGCCTCCTATCATGTCATTGATAAAAAAGGGAGCTGTCAGCATACGGGAAAGTGTCGTAAAATCTTACCGTCCTAAGACAGAAACAAGAATAAAACTTTCCGATGAAATCGACATATCTAAGGTAAATATAGTCTTGACATCATTAAGCAGGTCTAAGCATCAGGAGAGCATATTCAAATACATGATAGAGCTTGCTGCAGGCGAAGGCAAATATGCAGACATAAGCAAGCGAAAACTACTCGAACAGACCAGTGCAACATCTGCCGCACTACACCAACTCGTCAGCAAAGGCATACTGCAGCAATACGAATATGAAGTCGGGCGTCTTGACAACAGCAACGAGACTGGCGATGTCAACACGCTCAACGATGCACAAAGCAGAGCTCTCGAAGAGATCAACCAATCATTTAAGACAAAGAACATATCCCTGCTGCACGGAGTCACCTCTTGTGGCAAGACCGAGATATACACACACCTCATCAAGCAATGTATCGACAGCGGCAAACAAGCACTTTATCTCCTGCCGGAAATAGCGCTGACAACACAGATAACGCATAGACTAAAGAAGGTATTTGGCAACAGGTTGGGCATATACCATTCTAAATTTGCAGATGCAGAAAGAGTGGAGGTGTACCAGAAACAACTCTCCGACACACCTTACGACGTCATACTGGGAGTACGTTCGTCAATATTCCTCCCCTTCCAGAACTTAGGGCTGGTAATAATAGACGAAGAGCACGAGCCATCGTACAAACAGCAAGACCCTGCCCCACGCTACCACGCACGAAGCGGAGCGATAATGCTCGCGAAGCAATCCAAAGGAAAAGTGCTGCTCGGGACTGCTACTCCAAGTGTAGAGACATACCACCTTGCCAACACGGGAGTATATGGGCTCATCCGCCTTACACAGAGGTACAAGGACATGCAACTACCAGAGATAGAAGTGGTTGACACGAAGCGTCTTCGCCACCAGAAGCGAATGAAGGGTATATTCTCTCCACGACTGATCGAGGAGATAGAGAAGGCTCTGTCTGCCAACGAACAGATTATCTTGTTCCAGAACAGAAGGGGATTTTCCAACTTCATAGAGTGCAAGAACTGTGGATGGGTGCCTCGTTGCCAGCACTGCGACGTGAGCCTTACGTATCACAAAGGTACTGGACACCTTAGCTGTCATTATTGCGGCAGTACATACCTGTTACCTCTGCATTGCCCTAACTGCAACGAACATGACTTCACGAACATAGGTACAGGTACAGAGAGGATAGAGGAAGACATACACCTGATGTTCCCCGAGGCAAAAGTCACACGCATGGACCTTGACACCGCAAAGACCAGAGCCACATACGAACGCATCATATCGGACTTTGCAGAGCACAAGAGCGACATACTCATTGGCACGCAGATGGTATCCAAGGGACTTGACTTCGACAATGTCAGCGTCGTCGGCATACTTGACGCTGACACGATGCTCAATATCCCCGACTTCCGCAGTTATGAGCGCACGTTTCATATATTGTCGCAAGTGGCAGGCAGAGCAGGCAGGAAGAACAACTCCGGCAGAGTGATACTGCAGACAAGAAGTGCCGACAATGAGATAATC